>CAZZCN010000001.1:0-106465 GCA_964652975.1 uncultured Oscillospiraceae bacterium
CAGGAGACCCGGATCCAGGATAGGCAGATGCTACTGATTGGATATTGAGCACTGTGGGGTCAGGGCATACCGGGCTGGAACTGTTCCACACTGCAGTGAAGTCGTTAGCCGAAAATTCGCTATAAACAACACCAGCTTTGGCTGTTGTGTTTGCAAAATCATCTTTAATAAACGTACAATCAATTTCTATTTTAGAAATTGCAGTGTTCCATGTACGTGCATTGCCAAGATCGACAGGCACTATAACACCGGTTTCAACATTATAATTATAGGCGGTATTACGATCATTCAGTGAAACTTTTACATATTTAACGCCGTCTGGTAACAGTGCTTTCCATGTTTCATAATAATTGTTTGTTCCGCCGCCATTGACCGAGCTTACAATCTGCTTTGAAGCATAATTCCATGTAGTCCCGTCAGACGAATATTGTATGCCGACACCCAGCGGTACAAGCCTTGTTGGGTCAGCTGGCGCAACAGCATAGGTCCGGGTTCCATCACATTGATAAAATCTATAAAAAGGCCAGTCTGAAAATGTAGCCCATTGTCCACCCGGCAGATGGATATATAACCTTCCGTCAATAGGATCCAATAAAACATTCAGTAATTTTGTGGCATCAAAAGCTTTAGACGTGTCATATCCTCTCAAATATGCACCTTCATAATCCATATCCCAAGCGGTTGAACCCGTAAATGAATAAGCGCTTACCCTGACCTCAGATGCTCCGTTAACCGTATATGTAACAGTGGCAGGAGCACAAGGGCTTGTTGACAATTCTGGCACAATATTGACCACTGAAGGGTCAGGGCATACCGGGGATGAGCTCCCCCAAGCCACTGTGAAATCATTCGCTGAAAATCCATTGTAAACAACATCGGCTGTATGGGTCATAATACCTTCAGGTACTAATATTGTTGATGTTACATTGGTGCAATAATCAGTGATAGTAGCCGCTCCATTGCTAATTCTGCTTTGTGCACCCGCAACATAGCTAGAATTGACAAGTGGAAAAAGACAAAAGATAATTTGCAAGGAAAGGATACAAGGTAAAATCCTCATTACGGTACTTTTTTTTGAAAACATTTCTAAACACCTCCTAAAATAAAATTTGAAAATGCATTTTGTCAATGACAAAAATCTTTAAAATAGCTTTACATTAAAAAACCAACGATTAATTTTCAACTCATATATACCATCCTCCTTATATCACTTATTCATAATCAATCACTTGCTCTAATTGTAATTGGTTATAAATGCTTTCATTTCTTTCTCATAATAATCAATAACAAAGTTTCTATCAGCTTTCCCTTCGTTATTTTTAACAAGAAATATATATTCATTTTTATAAGCTTTTTCATTTCTTTCTGCTGAAATAGTGATTTTAAATCCTGATTTTAGATTCATAGGAATTGCCCAATTAATACTACAAACCTTACCCGTGGCGTTAGTATCTGCAACAAAATTAATTGTATTCGAAAATAGCTCATTATCAAATGTATCCAAAATAGAATACCTTACTTCAAATTCACCACTTTCAAAATCGTTCACCAGATAAATTTCGCTGTCAAAGATTTCGCTGTTTTCAAACACAAGCTTATTATATTTAAGCGTCGGAGATATTCCCCTAAATGCAACTTCCATATAATAATAAGCAAGTTTTTTGTTTTTGTAATAATCAATTAAATTCGAACAGCACACATTTGGCCATGGCTCATTCAACTGCCAGATAATGCTGCCACAGTTTTGCCATTCTCTGCGTCTGTTTGATTCAACAGCGTATCTTATAGCTTCTGCCTGTAAGAACTGACTGCATTTAATAAAATCTTCAAGCGCATCTTCTTGAAACTCTCCAAAAATTTCTTTTTCTCTTATCTCGTATGTATCCCACCACTCTCCGTGATGTCTCCAGGAAAGATTGTCAATCATATTGTTGACTTTAAGGTTCTTTTCAGAGAAAATTTTCTTAAGCGTTCCAATTTCAGACATCCCTTCACATCCAAATTCACTATGCAAAATACTGTCCGATGCATTGTAAAGTTCATAGTGTTTTTCGACTCCAAAATACTTCCAAGGTCCATGAACGTCATGATTAGCGCCCTTCCTTGCCGGGTCAAGATACTCAATATCTCCAGACGCCGATGTAGGAAGCATCATTGTGTCAAAATCATACTCATCAACAATGCCCTTGAGCATTTGAAGATTTTCGTCATTAAAATCAGCTGGCTTGTAATTATGGTCTTTTACAGTAACCGTTCCATCTGCAAGCTCATTACCACCGCTCCAAAAAGTCAGTGATACAAAATTTCTCTTTGTTTTCACAGCATTTATAGACGCTTGTTTTAGTAAAGCAAGAAATTCCGGTCTTTTAGAAGGAATATTATCGCAGCCAGAGCTAGACTGAATAAATTCCTGCCAAATCATGATGCCCAGCTGGTCGCAAATAGAATAGAATATATCTTTTTCTATCAGCCCTCCACCCCAGACTCGAACCAGATTTACATGAGCATCCTTTGCAGCGTTCAACATCCAATGATATTCCTCTTCTTTTACGCTTCCGTAAAGGTGATCAAGTGGAACCATATTAACGCCTTTCATGTAAATGAGTCTATCATTAATGACTAACTGATAAGGAAGAGCATCACTTCTACAATCCTTCGCCTGCTGATAACAAAGCGTTCTAAAGCCAACTTGATAGGTATGCATGCTTTCTATAGTGTTGTCATATAGAATTTCAACAGTCAAGTTATATAAAGAAGGGTCTCCATAACCATTCGGCCACCAAAGCTTTGGATTTTCAACGAATATATCATAATGCAAAACATTATTTCCTTTGACAAGGCTATATTCTTGCTTTGCACTATTGGAATATGTGCAATTATCCGTCAGTTTAAAATCAAGTGCTAAATTGCAGTCCTTGTCTGTGATACAATCAAGGTCTATACTAAGCTTCCACTGATCTTCTGTTAATTTAACTGGTCTAATATAACTTGCGTCAATCGTTGCACAATTATATTCTTCAATATAAACATCATCATAAAGGCCAAGATTAACGACCCTTGTTGAAAAATCCCACTTGTAATTAAATCTGCTTTTTTGAGTGGAGGTTTGGCTAGTTAGACCAATCTGACCCATTTCATCCGGTGCATTTTTAATAATCACCATGATTTCATTTTCCGATTCAGTTCTGATATATTCTGTAATATCTTTTTTGAAAGGGATGTACATGCCTTCATGTTGACCAATAGTGACCCCATTCAAAAGAATATCTGCCTGATAGTCAATTCCCTTAAATACTATTCTGTATTTTTTAAATGGGTTTGTTTTTTCGATATTAAATGTAGTTTTATAAATCCACCATCTGTTGGATACCCACTCACATTTAAGACTGTTTAATTCATAATAAGGGTCTTCAATTAATTGAGCCTTCAAAAGTTCTGTGTGAACACTTCCTGGAACTTCTGCCTCCATCCAATCTGTAACACCCGATAGCTTAACCCCGGTTTCCATTGAATAATTGAGTCTTGGAACATATGGCCAAAAACCACAAAGCTTCCAGTTTGATAAATTCCGAATAATAATAATCACCGCCTAAAATATTGTTATTTCTCTATTTACATATTCAATTAATATATTGTTTTATAGTCAGCAGTAAATTTCTCTATGCCGAGATTGGTTAGTGGATGTTCAAAAAGCTCACAAAAAACTTCATATGTAAGTGCCAAAGCATCCGCACCAGCTATTACCGCATCAATCGCATCACGACAATTTTTAATGCTTGCGGCAATGACAACTGATTCAATATCATATGCGTCATACATTTTGCGAACATCTCTAAACAAAGACAACCCTTCTTGACCACAAACATCTGCTCTTCCAATAAACGGGCTGATAAATGGTGAACCGGCAAGACCGGCAACTAATGCCTGCCCTGGATTAAAAATCAAAGTTGCATTGGTAATAATACCTTCAGGTACTAATATTGTTATAGCTTTAATACCTTCCTTGTTAGAAGGGATTTTAACGACAATATTATTTGCAATCTTTGATAGGCGTCTTGCCTCTTCAACAATATCATCGCACTTGGTTGACATCGCCTCAACTGCGATAGGGCCATCAAAAAAGGCGCGAATATCAGAAATAACATCTTCATATTTTCTTCCTACCTGTGCCATTTTGTTTGGGTTTGTAGCGATACCATCAATAATTCCGGTACTAACCGCTTCTTTAATTTGGCTAACATTTGCTGTGTCTAAAAAAATTCTAAAAGCCATTTTCTATTCCTCCAAATTTATAAATAATTATTCCAGCGAATTATTTCATCGCATAAAACTTAAGTTAAAAATTGCCAGATAAACTAAAACTAATCACCAATAACCGTTATTCTTGATATATGCGGATTTGTAAACACATCTGTTTCATCAAGGCTTTTGGTTGAAAACTCTGAAACAATTGCACCTTCTTCTCCTGCTTGAAACCAGTGAAATGTGTTTGGATAAATGGTATATTGGTCGCCAGGTTTTAAAACGATTTCGTTCCAAACCGTATAGTACTCTTCTGAACCTTTTGGCGCTTTGGCAGTTGGGTTTTGCGTTTTGTCTCCTGGAACATAAAGATACACCTTGCCCCATCTGCAACGAAAAGTCTCCTCTTTACCACTATATCCTTCAAGTGGCGGATGTGCATGCTCAGGACATGTTTGAAAAGGAAATAAAATAATCTCTTTGGCACATACTCTCTCTGTATCAACATAAACTACTATCTGTAAACCAGTATTGTAAAGATCATTTAAGCCTTCATCCACCACTTCAATATTTCTCTTTTCTTCATCTGTCAATATGATTTGTGCCTTATCACACATTTGAATAGTCCTTTGCCTGACTTCCTCTAATTGCTTTGTTGTAATCATTAACAGCGCTCCTTTGTAAATTCATATTGTCTTTAGATTTAATCAACTTATCTTACATATATTTGTTACATATAAATGTAAGTTTTTATCTTGTAAACTAATTGTATCATATTGCTATTTATGTGTAAACCCACTAAGACATTACATTTTTTTGTAATGTTATTGTTGCTTTTTCCCTAAAAAGTGTTTACTTTTTTAAAAACTTGTTAAAATTGTTTAAATAACCAATCACTCTTGATTAGTAACATTATTAACTTTTAAATTTACAATTAAAAAACAATATATTTTTTTACATATATTATCTTTAATTGTACATAATACTGTGATATAATGAGAATACAAAATGTGATATATTCATCTATTAATCAGATTATATCGCACTTTTTTTAGCATGTATATATTTCAAAGCATTACATTTTAATGTAATAAAATAAGAAGCAGGGTGGTTTTTATGGTTACAAATCGTCCAAATATTGTTTTAAACTATATAAGGCAAAAAAAAGAGGTAAAGCTCAGAGAACTTTGCGCTCTTTATCCAGATTATAATCAGATGACTCTAAGGCGTGACTTGAACCTTCTTGAAAGTAACGGTTACATTAAACGAGTAAGAGGTGGTGCAATCCTTTGCGAAGACTCCCTCACTGAATTTTTTACCTATAATTCACGAAGCATTTCAGCCATTGAACAAAAACGGTATATTGCAGTTCGTGCAGTTGAATTGTTAGAAGAAAAGACATCTGTTTATCTTGATGCCAGCACAACTATTTCAGAATTAGCAAAGATTATTCCAAATATCCCTCTATTTGTTATTACGAATGATCCAACCACATGCTTTGAGGTTCAAAGAAACGAAAACATTGATATAGTTTTGACTGGCGGTACTCTAAATAAATCTGTTATCTCCCTTTCTGGGCCTATTGCGCTTGATGCTTTAGATAATGTAAATATTGACACTGCCTTCATCGGAGCCGCTGGTTTTTCACTGGAACACGGTTTTACAAATGCATTATACAACGAATGTGAACTTAAGAAGAAAGCAATCAAATCCGCAATTAAAACGATTGTTTTAATTGACAGTTCGAAAATCGGGAAAAGCCTGCCCTACACATTTGCTAATTTGTCTAACATTGATATTATTGTTACCGATAAACCTCTTCCTGAAAATATCGAAAAAGAAGTTTTAGCTGCAGGTATAAAACTTATTTATTAAATCATCCAATTTATATAATATTCAAACAAACCCCTAAGCGTATTAAATGTAGGCTGTAGCCCGTGTATAGTCACTCATGGCAGCCACTACCGCCAATTACTAATTAAAATAATAATCTTCTAACTTATAAGTGATATGCCCAAAATGTGTTTCTTTACAGCAAGCAAATCACTAATTGAAATACTTTGGTCATCGTTTATATCACCACGTATTTTCGCAATTGTACTCAATTCACTGCCACTCATTTTTAATAGATTTTGTTTTAGTGCTGCCAAATCGTTAAGATCAATTATCTTATCTCCATATGTAACATGAGAAACAACCGAGCCTCCAGCTGCATCCATTACCAATGTAGTGCTAGGACTATAAGCTATCTTGTAATATCTGTTGGCATCATATCACGTTATCGTAACGGTGCAGGTCGCAGTTGCGCCTCCGTCTACTGTTCTAACTGTGATTGTTGCTGTACCAACTGAAACACCTGTTACCACACCACTACTATTAACTGTTGCAACCGCTCCGTTGCTTGTAGTCCATGACACAAGCTTGTTCGTAGAATTTGCAGGACTTACCATAGCGGTTAAATTGCCTGTTGAAAGACTTGATATGGACATTGCTGATTTATTTACTGTAACCTTTACAGCAGGTACCTGAATAACTTGCACAATAGATGAGATTCCTAGTAAATCCTTTTTTAACGCCAGTAAATCGCTTATTGAAATGCTGCCTTTGTTACTGATATCAGCTGCAGCTTTATAAATACCCTCAAGATATGATATTTTAAGCAAATGAGATTTTACCGCAGCTAAATCTATTATGTCTAATATGCCGTCTCCTGTTGTGTCACCATAGATTACCGTTTTATAGGTCTCGGTAATGGCACCGTTTGTTACCTCTATAATTGTACCGGTTGTAATACTGTCACCATTTGCAAGTATATTGCCATTACCACTCTTATCTTTTAGCACTATAGCACTTGTTCCTGTCTGCAAACCAGCTTTAAAAGAAGCAACTGTCGAGTTTGACTTTATATTCGAGATGTACTTTTCGGTCGAAACCTTATAGGAATTAAAGGATAATGGAATATTACATGTAAGTCCTAAATATCTTAACTGAATCCTCGAACCATATTGATCTGGAGTAGTTGATACTATATCGCCAATTTTCAAATATACAATTTTTGACGGATTATTTTTAAGTACAGTATTCATGTTTGAAGAATTATATATGTTAAATTCTCTGCCTTCAGTAACATCAGGTGTTGCAGGGTCACCAAAGTATAAGCCCGTGGTACTATTATAAACTGCCCCTTCGATATATTGTGATGTCATCTCTGCTACTACATACCAGTTGATGTTATTTTTTGAAGCATATATTTTAAAAGTTCCCGAAAATTCATAACCTGCAAATACAGGTTCAAAGTTTGTCGTTATGTCTGGCAGGTCATATTTGAATACTGCCTGACTATTATTAAATGTTTTCCATAGCCAGTATAATGAACTGCCACCTTCTACATAATAATTATTAAAATAATCATCTCTGAATGGCTGTGGAGCATAGTCTGCACTGTTTGAAGCATTTGCGACAAAAATAGGATTCGATGTGATAGTGCTTAATTTTATATTTGTAGTTGCTTCTATGTTTACACTCGCATTAGAGTATTCATATGTGATTCCGAAATATCTTAGTTGAATTCTGGATCCCCATTCATCAGGAGCTGTTGATACTATATCACCGATTTTTAAATAAACAATTTTTGAAGGATTGTTATCAAGCACAGTATTCATGTTTGAAGAATTATATATGTTAAATTCTCTGCCTTCAGTAACATCAGGTGTTGCAGGGTCACCAAAGTATAAGCCCGTGGTACTATTATAAACTGCCCCTTCGATATATTGTGATGTCATCTCTGCTACTACATACCAGTTGATGTTATTTTTTGAAGCATATATTTTAAAAGTTCCCGAAAATTCATAACCTGCAAATACAGGTTCAAAGTTTGTCGTTATGTCTGGCAGGTCAAATTTGAACACCGCCGGGCTACTATTAAGTGTTGTCCATAGCCAGTATAATGGACTGCCGCCCTCAATATAATAATTATTGAAATAATCTTCTCTTTCAGGTTTAGGGTCAAAATCTGTCCTGTTTGCGGGATTTGCGACTAAAATTCCTGTATATGTAGTGTTCGGATTGCTGTCATAATATTCTTGAGATAAATAATAAGAATACTTCACTATTAAATTCTGATACACAAATTTCGGGTCATATGGATTAATTCCTTTACCGGTAATTTTTAGATAGACAATTTTTTCAATATTATTCTGAAGGACTTCAACCACGTTCGCCTTAGTCGATGCAGGTGTGAGGGTTTGTGTTTTTAGTGTTTGTGTTCCAAAGTCTTCATTGTTGTCAATCAACGGAAGCCATCCGCCTGTACCATTTTTTGAAACCTCTATTGTATAGCCACCGGCCTGACCCCAAGCAGATATATCAAAATCCAAAGCCTTATTGTCCAAGTCTAGCATATATGTTGCGGATGTCCCGCCATATATAAATCGATAAATACCCATTCCATTCCAGTTAACAACGCTTGCCGGATCATAACTTGTTATATAAGGAGCTTCAGATATAGTCCCTCCCTCTTTTAATTCAGTTTTAAATGTAGATAAATCAGCCGGCGACAATGTTGACGAATATACACTCATGGCTACTTCCGCTGTTGCTGTATCGAGTGTTTTTGAAAACTTGCCTTCAATTGAAAGCTGCTGATAATTAAGTCCTCCGCCGCTTTGTACCTCTAATTTTATGTATACCATTTTTTTAGGATTGCCCACTAAAATACTATTCATATTCGCCAATGACGAGGTATTATTGGGATAATTTACAAGTCGGAAAGCTGATGGCATGCTAACTTCGGTATTGATGCCGATCTGCAGCCATGTATTGTTGTCTCTTGAAGCATAGACTTTATAATTCCACGCTTGCTCAAAAATGGAAACCTTAAATTCACTTGTTGTATCAGCCAAATCAAATTTATAAACTGTTATACCCTTATCACTTGTTAACCAGCGTGTAATCCCTGTTCCACCTGAATCCGTTGCGTCTGCAGTCGAAAAGGGTGCAATTATATACTTTCTTTCATCAGAATTCGGATCGCCTGCAACGCTTGTCAAAAATTTATCTATATCAGTTTCAAAAGTTGCTCCTTTGGGGAAAACGTTACAAACTATTTTTTGCCTCTCCGTTGATAATGAACTAGTCGAAGGCAAAACCACCTGCAACAACTCTGGGTCTTCTGGGGCATTATTTCCTAAAAATATATCTTTTATTGTGTCTTCCTGATTTGAACCGTTAGGACAGCCATCACTTTGTCTGTTAGCACGGTAGTCTTTCGTTACGGTGAGATTATAAGTGGAATTATTGCCATTATATGAATATCCTGTATTTTCACGGGCAAAATATTTCAATGCAAAGTCTGCATTATAATTATTGCCTGGAGTATAAGTTAGTGTCTGACTGCCTGTTATGATTCTTCTTAGTGATGGTTCTATGAAATAAACTTGTTTTCCTTCACTGTCTAGTGAATTGTTTTTGAGATAATTGTTACACTCCGTCAAAAATTGATTTCTATACCACTCAGGCTGAAGTGCAAACCAGGTTATATCATCATATCCCCATACATAAAAAGCATTCGGAGTAGCTACACCGGGGGTGGCGCTTACTCCGTAATTATCAAATTCCAATATTGTAATGTTATGATCTATATTGAATCCGAGTGGATGAATTCCGCCGGCGGAACGACCTATCCAGGTGAATGAGTATTGATTATAATCACCAATTTCACATTTCATAGCACCATTTTCAGATACTGTTTCATTCGGCACCAATGGAGCTGCCTGTATATCCAAAATCAACCTGTCGCCAACCTTAAGACCTGTAGAATTTATATCTGAATGTCCATCAAACAAAACAATCCCACGACGTGCATGATTTACAGCATACGCACGGGCAAGTGTTGTTACTCTATCCCAGTCAACAGCATTAGATACATTTAAGTAATCCATCATCATTTCAGTCTGTCCAAGATGAATTGCCTCAAATCCGGCATCTATGTATCTGCAGATATTATAATAGAAATACATTTGCGCTTCTATATTTGCAATTTTAGGAACCGCTGAACCTGAATTCCCCCAATAACCTGGACCAAATCTATGACCAGTGGGAAATGCAACGTCAGAATAAATGAAATTACGCGTTACAACCGGTAGCCCGAAATCCTGAAACACCCATGCCGGTATAGCTGTGTTATTAACCGTATCCTGATACACAATTTCAAAAACACCTGCCTGTATAATCATTTCTGGATCTGCATTATGAATTGTGGTGGCTTTTTCCTTTGCTAATGCAAAATGCTCATTTATTTGATCTGTACTTAGATACCCGCTCCATGATAAAGAAGCCGCTCTGGCTAAATATTTTGCACCTACACGTTGAGTCATCCTTAAGTCTTCTTCAAAAATCGGATCAACATTGCTGCCTTCCAATACTATCCATGATGTCACAGCTCGAGATGCGTAATTCCTTAAAACTTCCTTGCTCATAGTGCCATTAAATGTGAATGTGTTGTCTGTAACTGCAGAAACCGAAATTCGGACGAACATGCCGACCATGCTTGCCATCAAACCTAAAGCTACCATGATACAAATCATTTTTTTCATAATCATGTTTTCCTTTTAAAATAATAATCTTCTAACTTATAAGTGATATGCCCAAAATGTGTTTCTTTACAGCAATCAAGTCAATGATTGAAATGTCTTCCTTATTAGAAATTATACCGGCTTTCTTGTATATTCCTGTCAGTAAATCCGATTTCAATAAGTGTGCTTTCATTTTTGCTAAATCTATTAAATCAATCAGGCCATTCCCGGTCACATCCCCGAACTTGATATAGCTAAAGCCTACTGTTGTTGAGTTTCCGGTATCATTGTCCGTCACAATTAAAATATATTCCCCTGTGGCATTAATTTGTTCTCCACTCACAAATGCAACCGAGTTTAGAACTGCACTTGCATTTTCAAAGGATATGGATAAAATGCCTTCCCTGCTTGTATAAACCAATCCATTCATTACGCCGTTTACCTTAGGTTGAATTGTCACCACACTTGTTGCCGTAAAGCTTCCATCTTGTGCTGTTGCAGTTATGGTCGCAGTTCCGACGGAAACGCCTGTCACCACACCGCTGCTGTTTACTGTCGCCACCGCTGAATTACTTGAAGACCACGATACATTGACATTTCTTGCATTAGATGGCAATACAGTTGCTGTTAAAGTACCCGTTGTAGTTTTTTGGATTGACATCGTCGACTTATCTAAAATTACGCCCGTTGCCGTAACACCCTTTGCCTGTCTATACAGATCAAAGAATGTATAAGGGTTGACAATTTGAAAATTCCTGGAAGGGTAATCGGCAAGCAGCTTATTATAAATTGCCACCATATCAGTAGGAGAGCTCCAGACCATTCTATAGAACGAAAATTCAGGTTGAGCAACCGGATCAACCGTTACACTGTTTATATACCATGATGAGTATGCTACATCTGTACCCGGACCTGCTGCAGTAAATTGCTTTATAAATGGTGTTCCATTTATTACTAAACTGCCAGGGCTTCTGCTAAGTGCCGCCCCCTTGGGAGAAATTGCACGCTGAATATTTAACAACTCATTAGATACAGGGTCGGCATCAAAAATTGACAACCCCATGATATCAAGGTCAAATTGCGCTGCACTCGTCTGATTATGGCTAATCCAGCTATCCTTTGTTCCTAAAAGTCCAGCAGGTCTTGAAGGATCGACCAAATACTGGGTATTTAAATATCCAGTTCCATTATTCGCTGATACAAAATAATCGTTTGCTGTTTTTGTGCTATACATATAGTCAATAACATGCGGTATTCTGCTTGCCGCTGCGCTGCTGATACCCCAGGCTATAGGTATTTGTCCACGATTAGGGTCGTTCCAAAACTGTGGCATTAATGAAGCGGTCCATGCCCCCGAATCATAATCGCCCATATAGAAGCAGATATAATTTTTATTTTGCAAGGTCGTTGTTACAGTTTTGCTGTTTTGTGTATAGCTTGACTGCAACGGGACATTTCGAGTTACAGAAGCGTTTGATATTCCTTTTCCTGCATCAGCATCAAGCTGAGCATAATAGGTAGAGAAAACCTTGATTGATTGCGTTTCGGTTTCACCTGCCCCAGGGAAGGATGCATCTGCTGCAATTGTGTATTTAAGCCACCAGGGAGGAAATCCTCCGATCGTAATTACATTTCCGTTTGCGAGTTGATTTTGCTTTTTTAGTACATCACACAGTATTCTGTAATCCGTGCCTGGAACCTGCATTTTGTCATCAGCTGGCCTCTGATATGGCCAAACCGAAAGATCAAAGAAAAATGCCTTTTTCGCAATATAATAATCCTTGTTCACCAAATTATTATTTTCAAGATCTGGGTAAGAAATTGCATTATTATACCATGAGTATGCATCTAAAGTATAGGTCATTATAGTCGCACTTGCAAGCCCAGTATCTAAGTACAATGCCTTCGCCCAAAGATATGCGTCCGCTTTTTTACTGCCTGTGCTTTGCAGGTTTGTGTCGGGTATTGTATTATATCCGTCAAAAAGCTTATAGAGATTTCTTCCTACTGTGAATATTGCATTTCTTCTTACAAACCAGTCATAAACCCCCAAGCCCCTGTCGTATCTCATTGGAATTAAGTTATCAACCCCGGCTGCTGTTGAAGCGGCATTTTCTGTTGCAACAACTTCAGGATCCCAAACGACTGCTCCACTTATCTGGTTTTTAAATAAATCCACAATTTTCCCTACGCTGCTTACTGTTACAACTGTTTTATCTGCAAGGTATCTCCCTGGCTGCCTTAAATAATTATACCAATAAGTATCCGGTGTTCCAGTAAATTTCCCCGCAGTACTATTGAAATATGGATAATTAAATGAGTTGGTTATAAAATTGATCATCAGGTGCGAGCCATTTTTATTGACAATACCTTGCATGCTTGCAACAAGATTCACTGTGTCATATAATACCTTATCTTGAACCCCGGCACTTTTTGCAGTATCAATAACTGCTTTTAGATCAAAGAAATATAAAGTATTACTATCATACACAATACTTTGGTCTTGTGAGGCAATTGAGAATAGATTGCTAACTGCTGTGGTCATCGGTGCCAGGTTTACGCTCTCAGAAACAGCATTTGTGCTGCTGCGCGTAAATGCACTCCCCAACGTGTATTGCATTTGTATATAACACATTGACATTGTGCTGGTTGTTTCAAGCTTCACGTAAATGATATTGTCCGAACCATAAGATACGAAACTATCGTTGCTACAACTTGCTAATATATTTGAAGCAGGATCAGCAATTGTTTGGTTAAAGGTTGTTGTCCAGATAGACCCGTCCTTAGAAATAGACGCTTTAATATTTCCCCAGCTCCAAGAACTAACATTAAAGGCGGTTGCATTATCAGGAAGGATAAATTTATAAATTATATAACCATTTCCTGTAATAACTCTTTTTAGTTCTCCATAATAAGCAGCAAGCCCCGCATTGGCTTCACCGCTATAATCATATAATCTGCTATATTCAGATTCGACTTTTCCTACGTATAATAAAGAATTTAAAGTAGTGTTTATTCCCGCAGGTTCCTCACCGTAGGCGTTATATTTAAGCATAAAGCTATCATAACTATAACTATTTCCATCCTTTGAGGAAATCCTTATATAAATAATTTTCGCAGTGTTTCCAGATAAAAAGCTTTGGTCAACCGGTAAAAAGTTCTTGGTTGCTCCATCATATTCTGTCGATACCCACGTACTCTTGTTGGCAGAAACCTCAACCTTCCCATTGTCAGAGCCTGGAACATTAAAATAGATATTGTTGCAGTTATCCGGCAAATCAACCTTATAGGTGATTGAATTTGTGCCGACAATATTTCTTCCTGTAGTATATTTAATATGAAAATTGGTGTACATATAAGGTGTAATGGATAGAATATCAAGCATTGTAACTCTGATATAAACTATTTTACTGGCATTATCAGTCAAAAAGCTTTGATTTTGTGGTGTAAAGCTAATTGTGTAACCCGTTCCGTTTTGTGTAGCTAATACCCAGTCGGTTTTATTGGCTGAAATCTCTATCTTCGCATTTGTTCCTTCATATAACTGAAGTGCAACTAAGCTTGCTATGCTTGAAGTATTATCTGCCAGGTCAATTTTGTAGGTTACGGTTTGGCTATGATAAACCTGTCTCCACCAAGTCCATATAACATCAGAATTGTTGGTGGATAGTGGGTCAATTAACGTGGTATCCATTGCAATACCTGATTCCATAATTGTGAAATCCGACTGAGGAATGGTTGATGTGTTTGAACTGTTCGGATCAATATAATAATTATCCGAGGTGTCTCCATTGTATACCCAAATGTCTTTCTGTGTTGGAATATTCATACTTGCTGACGTTGAATAGTATAAAAGCATATTACAAAATGACATGGTTGAAGTCGTTTCAAGCTTTACATAAATAGCCTTGTCATTTTCCTTCACCAGGAAGTCGCCGTCCCCGCTGCCAGCTAACAAGATAGCATCAGGACTTGCAACGGTTTTGTTTGAAGTTAATACCCAGGTAATGTTATCTGTCGAAATTGATGTCTTGATGTTACCCCAGCTCCAGGAAGTCAAAGAAAATGATGTCGTATTATCCGGTAGTCCAAAACGATAGATTACATATCCGCTACCAGTTATATCTCTCTTTTTGTTTCCATAAAAATCTCCTAACCCTGCATCAGCATTTCCACTATAAGCATATAATCTTCCTGTCTCCTCAATACTGCCAACATTAAAAAGTGTACTCATTCTTGTATTGGCACCTGGCAGTTCTTTTCCAAAAGCAGTATATTTAACCAGCATACTGCCATAGGTAAAGCTAGAACCATTAGGTGCAGAAACCTTCACATATATTGTCTTGGAATTATTATCAGTTATAAAGCTTTGATCTGCCGGTTCATAGTTATAATTCGCTGAATCATAAGTTGTTGAAATCCATGTAATTTTGTCAGCCGAAACATCCACTCTTCCTACATCGAATGAATATAGATTAAAATATATTGCGCTACAATTGTCAGGCAAATCAACCTTATAAGTGATTGAATTTGAGCCAACAACATTTCTCCATATATTACCAAAAAAATTGACTAGAATTGAGGTATTAGGGCTGTTTGGATCAATATATGTTGTATCCGATGTACCACCGTTATAGACAAATAAATCCTTTTGAGCAGGTAGTTGTATCGCCTGCACCTGCAAAAAAATCGATGTCGGAAAACTTGAAAACACTAAAGAAAGCGCCAAAAGAATTGTTAAGCATTTTTTTAACATTTTTTTATCTCGTCAAGTAGATAACTCGACACTCCTTTCTTGTTTTTATTGGCATAAAATACATTAGCTACTCTCTTGCAGCCTGTGCCATTGCCAGGATATTTTCTGGCGGAACGTTCGGCAAAATTTCCTCGTGGCTCGGAGATATAACTATATTGGGTCCCAAAATATCCCGAACACGCCTGACTTCCTCTTTTATTTGCTGCGGGGTGGCATTGACAAAAAAGGTCTGCGCATCAATTCCGCCCACAAAAGCCAAATCGTTTTTAAATTGCACCAGGCTTTTTGCATCCATGCCAGCAGCCTGTGCCTGTATCGGATGAAGTATATCCACCCCGGCATCAATTAAATCCGGGATTATTCTATATATAGATCCACAGGAATGCAGCATTATTTTTTTGTTATACTTTTTTCCGACAGCAATCAATCTTTTATAAGACGGCAAAATAAATTTTCTGAAATTTTCGGGTGAAATGAACAAATCAAGCTGTGTTCCAAAGTCATTTCCCATAAACATCACATCGCAAAGTTCTCCTACCCCTGTAAAAAATTTTTCATTCGCTTCTATATAAAAATCCACAATGCGGTTGGTTAAAGCCTCAACAAATATGGGGTTTTCATACATTTGAATAAAATAGTTCTCCATTCCCAGATAATCACACATGTTATGAAAAAAAGCACTCCACATTCCCGAAAATATCATTTTGTCCTGATGTTTTTTCATCTCATCATATATAAGTGAGAAATCTAAATCCTTTACTTCCGGCCATGGGTGATTATCAATCTCCTTTAAATCTTCTATTCCCGCAAAGCAACCCTCTGAGCTCAAATTTACACTTTTATTAATACCATGCCAATAATTAAACATAGGCAGGCCCAAAGGATTTTTGTAACCAAAATCGCCCATATACCAGCGGCAATCATCGTGAAGAAATTTAAAAATCGCTTCTTCGCTTTCTTCTATATTCCACGCTTTTGAATAAATCGGAACAGTTGCATGATTTGGGTGCCCTGTCCACATCGCTCCAGAGCCATCGCTTTTGTGATTAAAAATATCCATTACTTTCTGTCTTGAAGTCATTTGTTATTCCTCCGTCAAATTATTTATGAAATCATTCAATGTTCTCGAATGGTTTACTATTATTCCTATGAATTTAGGCAGCTCACCTTTATATTTGAGTCCCCGTGTATTTCAACTTTTTTCGTTTCGCCAGTTTGTAAATTAAAATAATTATCGCTGAACCAGGTGCCATTTTCGCCACTTAGACGAACATTCAATGCCAGGGAGCTGGCACTGATTTTTACAATATTATTGTCTATCTCACAGGATAGCCTTGTATCCGGCAGATTCAATTCCTTGTAATCACAAATAAAATCAACGTTTTCATAAAGACTTTCTCCACAGCTATCTGTAATTTTCATAAATATATAGCTGTTGTTTGCTTCAAGCTTTATAGTTTCCATTTCATAAAACATTATTTTTTCGTTTCTTTCGAGGTCAATGTGGTTTTTATACGCGTGCTTGACTTCGCCATCAAAACCCTTGATTTGAATTTCAACAAGACAAGCTTGGTAAGTGTTCAATGTGTCATTTATAGCATAAAAAGACAGCTTATCCGCTTGTACCATACAAGACAACAATACGGGAGAATAGGCTTGGCTCACCATTTTATACGACGCTTTTTCTCGGTGGTAATAGTCTACGATTGTCCAGCCACCTGTTCCCCAGCAGTCATTGTACATCCAAAAAACAACTCCGCTACAAGTAAACTTTCTTCTTCTGAAATGCTCAATCGATTTGCGATAAATATCTCCCTGCATATATTGTGAATAGTCAATAAGCTTAGGCACACTTAATTTAACGGTATCAACATAATAACGATTAAGAATTCTATCAATATTACCGTTTTCATAAAAGTTTTCATGATACTTCCATACTTGCGAATTCACATCCAGGTCTTTTGAGCCAATGTAATTTTCAACACTTTCAAGATTTGGATAGCTCATAACACCATATTCGCAGCAAAATTTTGATTTTTCATCATAAAACTGCTTATAATTAGATGCCACATCATTGTCCTCACTAAGCCAAAAGCCCCAGCTATGGCTGTCCCCTTCTAAATGAGAATTGTGATTTCCTGTACCGGCATCTCCATAGGGGCTACTCACCCGGTATATCCTCTTGCCATCATATTTTTCATAAAACGACGGAAGTATTGTCTCATAAATATTCTTGCCATAAAATTTATCAACTGTGCCTAATGGATATTGATGTGTCCAGTTGATTTCATTATTACCACACCAAAGAACAATGCTTGAGAAATTTCGATATTCCTTAAATATATAGGTAAACTCTCTGTTTAACTCCTCTACAAATCCTTCATTATCATCGGGATAATAAGCATTTGCAAAAATAAAATCGTGCCATACCATAATGCCATATCTGGCACAAATTTCAAAAAACACCTTGTCCTCATAAATACCGCCACCCCAGATTCTAAGCATATTAAAATTTGCATCGGCAGCCTTTTTTATCAGGTTTTCATAGCTTGATCGTGTTACATTTGCAGGAAGTGCATCAGCCGGAATCCAATTTGCACCCTTGCAGAAAATCTTTTCTCCATTGATTGCAATAATAAAAGATTTCCCTTCATCATCAGTTATAAATTCCTCAATAAGTTCCACCCGTCTTATTCCGTGCAAAACATTGGCAGAGCTAAGGCAGATTGCATTTTTCAAAACCTTGAAATTAATTTCATATAGATTTTGCTCTCCATATCCGTTTGGCCACCATAGCTTGGGATTGGCTATTTTTTTTCGGAATGTGATAATATTTTGGTTTGTTGTCACCAGTTCTTCTGATGAAAATTTAGCATTTACTGTATCCTCACCATCAAAAATATTGACATCGAAGGTTAGCTCTTCATTATTATCAGAATTTAATTCAACTTCGATACAAAGTTCTACCTCGCCGCCACTTAAAAAATTGTCGTAAACATAAATATTTTCAATGCTGGTATTGTCAATTTCTCTAAGCTCCACCCCTCTCCAGATACCGCAGGTTAAAAGTCTTTGCCCCCAATCCCAGCGAAAGCAGTATTGCGGTTTTCTGAGAAAAATACGTCTGAAATCCTGGTCGTATTTTAAAGGAATTCCATGGTCATATTTCTCAATCTTTTCAAAACTTGACAAGGAGTTCAAGCCACAATCAATTTTTACATAAATAGTGTTTCCGCCCTCTGCCAAATAATTGGTAACATCAGCTTTAAACGGGATAAAAGCGTTGGTATGATGTCCTATTAAAATCTCATTCAAATAAATATCTGCGTTCAAGTCAAGACCCTCAAAAAACAGTTCATATTTTTTATCAGACCCGCCCTTGAAAATAAATTGTTTTTTGTACCACCACTCTTTTTCTTCTGTCCACAGATATTTTTCAAAGTTATCGGCTAAAAGTGGATTATTGATAATTCCACTATCAATCAAAGCATTGTGAATATCCCCGGGAACTTTGCATTTAAGCCATTCACCCTCTTTTTGCATTCTGTTATAATCAGAGGTGTCATAGTCAAAGCCTTTTAATTCCCATGTTCCGTCTAAGCATATATTTTTTGCATGTTGATAAGAAACCATTTTCATCCTCCACTTAAATTATTAAATCAGTTGACAGACTTGCTCGACTGTCTTCACCGCAAAAAAGCCTGATTGTGCCAGGTTCGACAGTAAATTTCATTGATATATCCCATATTCCCAGTTCATTCTTGCCTAATATAAATTCAACAACTCTGCTTTCGTTCTTTTCGAGCCACAGTTTTTTAAAGCCTTTCAGCTCTTTTACCCGCCTTGTCACTGTAGCTTGCAAGTCCTTTATATAGAGTTGAGCTACCGTAAAACCGCCAATATTTCCTGCATTTTTAACGTTGACTGTAATACTGACACTTTGACCGTTTTCTATATTTTCAGCATTGATTTCTTCAGTTACAACCTTTAAATCGCTATATTCAAAGACAGTATAGGAAAGTCCGTAGCCAAAAGGATAAAGCGAAGCCCTTTTCATATCAATATAAGACCTGTCTGCTCCTGTTTCCTTATAATTATAGTATGTCGGCAGTAAAAAGGAGCTTCGTGGAACGGACACACTTAAATGACCGCTCGGATTGATTTTCCCGAAAATAATCTCGGCAATTGCCTGCCCACCCAAGGGGCCCGGGTAAAAGGAGCATAATAAAGCGGTGGTTCTTCTGGATATTTCCTCAATTGCATTTGGTCTGCCCTGAATCAATACAGTTATAACAGGCTTTTCAATGTCAAACATTAAATTTGCAAGCTCGTTTTGCAAACCGCCAAGCTGCAGGTTTGCAACATCAACCCCCTCGCCGCAATCCATTTCAGTAGGGTTTTCATAGGAAACAACCGCCCCTGTTTTGTCCGTTATAATGTCAAAATTTCTTTTGCTCGATGTTCCGAGAGCAAGAATAACAACATCGGCCTCATTGGCAATTTTAACAGCCTCTTCAAAGCCTTCCCTGCCATCTCCTCTTATATCACAGCCCTTGGCATAGCTTATTATCGCACCGTCATAAGCAATTCTTCTGATTCCATCAAGAATGGTTATTCCATTTTCAGTATCAATTGGTGGCGTGTAGTCTCCGAGTTGATTATATATATTATCTGCATTAGGTCCTATAATCGCAATTTTCTTAAAATTGTTGGATAAAGGCAGTAAATTATCCTTGTTTTCAAGTAAAACAATGGATTCTCTGGCAATTTTTAGAGATATATCATTATTTTCATAATTGATTTGATTTGAAATATCTTCTTCAACAAATGGATTGTCAAAAAGTCCCAAGCTATATTTCAAGGAAAGTACCCGTCTTACAGATCTGTTAATGTCCTCCTCTGAAACGAAGCCCTGTTCAACCGCTTTTTCCAATAATGTAAAACTATAATCCCACAGACTAAGGTCCACTCCGCTTGATAATGCCAAGGCACCTGCTTTTATTGCATCTCCGGTTAATATGGTAAGACCATCAACGGCATATCCGTCCGCCATAACGATACCCTCAAAATTGAATTCAGAACGCAAAACATCGATTAAAAGCTCCTTGTTTGCATTACACGGTATACCGTCAATTTCATTATATGCCGCCATACAACCCATCACATTTGCCTCACAGCAAGCCTTCATGGTCGGTAAATGGATTTCCCTTAGCTCTCTTTTGCCGATATTGGCAGGGTTCGCATTAATGCCACCCTGACATTCACCCTGTCCGCAAAAATGTTTTGCCACTGCGGCGAGATGGTCTTTATCAAAACAGCCATCCTGAGTATTGCCCTGGCAGCCTGTTACAACGGCTTTCGCCATTTTCGATGACAAATACGGGTCTTCCCCGAAACACTCTTCGCTTCTTCCCCATCTCGGATCACGAAGCATATCAAGTATTGATACAAGAGTCGCACCCATGCCACATTTTTTTACCTGTTTCGCACATACATCATAGCTCTTTTCAATAAGCGAAGGGTTGAAGGTGCAGCCCATAGCCAATATTGAGGGTAACAGATATCCGTCAAGCATCATATTACCATGCGGACTGTCGGTAGTCATAAGGACAGGGATTCCAAGCCGGGTATTTTCTTTTATATACCGCTGAAGCTTGTTAACAGCCTTCGCAGCCATATCATAGGTAATACCTGTTTCATAGGTAACCGCCGACCATGGGTCCGCTCTCAAAAAACCGTATAATGCTCCCATGCCATCAAATTTCAGAACTTCATTTTTAAACTCCTCGGTAAGTTCTATATCGTCACCAACACGTTTATAGGCGTTCCAGCCATACATGCGTTGATTCAGCTGACCTACCTTTTCGTTTAACGTCATCCTTGATAAAAGTTCTTCCACCTGACCTTGAATTTTCATATTCACCATTATTTACACTCCTTTGCGGCATCTACCTTACCTGTTACCATTTTTAGTTCACTACATGTAATCGAATCATAAAGCTATATCAGTGAATCCATATTTTCAATTTTGAAAATCATTATCTTTGTTCTTGAAATGCAATTTTAATTGTAATAACTTCATTGGGTTTTAGAGCAAATTCAACTTTATTATCTTTCAAGCTAAGAATCCCCTCTGTTGATTGTTCAACTATATCCACTATCTGTGCTGAAAGGATTTTTTCATTTATAATAATTGCACCTGCCCCTCCATTTCCTGAAACATCAAACACTCTTATAATGAATCCACTGTCTGAATCCTCAGGTAATTTAACTGTTGAGACAGATATTTCACCCTGCGTTTGAATAAAACTTTTTTCCAAAGGAAGACTTCCCTTATGTGCAGTATTTGAGAAATATATTAACGGATGAGCAAAAGACGATAATTTATTATATAAATCCTCTTTTTTCATATAATCAGCTGCAATTCCAATTGTGGTGGTAGAAAGTCCATATTCTGGAAATTGGTCCGGAAATTGGGAACTGCGAAGCAATGTCATACCAAGCGAATTATTTTCTCCACAAAATGCGTAAGTATTGTCAGAAAACAAGGCAATCCCTAAATTGTCCTTTTTGTGCTCGGCATAGGCAAATCCTATTGAAGGCACATCACGCTTATCAGCCTTTCTAACAATGGTTCCAAAAGGAATCTGATAAGTATATTCATCGGTTTCAAAACAAAAAGGAACACAGAATTTCAGAGATGGAATTCCTGTTTTTTCGTTATAGGTCTCAAGCCAGTTACAGTCAATTTTGTATTTCAGCAAATCACTGTCCTTGTCCAGACTGAGAACAACATTAATATTTGAGTTATTATATGGAATGCTGTAAGAAATATTATGCCTGAGCCTGCCTCCATAATTGTGCGAGGTTATAAACACATTTTGTGTTTCATTAAGATTGATTGTTTTTGATGGATACCCCTCAACCCAGGCACTTACAGGCATACCGGTTCCTAGTTTATGATTATACTCTGTCAGATTGAAATATGCCGATTTCCCATTTATTGATTCTTTTCCTGTTTTCTTATTATATAAAGAAACAAGCATCATATTATCATCAAAAACCGCCTTGATTGATTCATTTTCAAGAACATTGTTATTATAAATCTCTATTCTTGGATTTGTATCAGGCTGCATAATTGACGAAAAGCTGTCTTTTTGCTTTTCGTTGACAATGTAAGTATTGTATCCAAAAGATTTCACCTTTGCAAAGATAAGCAGCTTGGTAAAGGTATGTTGCCAGAATTCGGCTGTTTCTTTTATTTCAAAACAGACATTTTCGTTATTTATGTCCTTAATGTCAATCTGGCTTATTTTCCCGGGATAATCCCAAATGGTCACCTCAACAGTCTCACAGCGTTCATATTGAGTGGGATTGTAAATGTGGAATATTCTCCTTTTGCCATTGCCTCTTTCGGGAAACAGGATGTGATTTATGCTCACATTGGAGCTTATGGTATCCCAGGAACCTTTAAAGCCGACCCCTGCGCCTTCAGATGACGATGTCAGGTCAAGCTCATCTATAAAGGAGGAGGTATCAATACAGTCTGCAAACTCCGTCAATGCCCTTGTGCGTCCAGTATAAGTATAGCCAAGCGCTTCCTGGAAAATCCCTAACGCATATTCTCTTGTTTCTCGTACTCCTGAACCTGGCAATATATCATGAAACTGATTGAACAAGACTTTTTCCCATGATTTCTTGTAGTTTTGGGAGTAAGGCTGTCCGTTTGCAAAATTAACCGAAAGCGATGTTATGGCCTCTGATGCAAACAGATTGTTTTCTGCTGTTTTATTGGCCATTTTTATCCTTGATTGAGAAGAATAGCAGGCGGTAAACACATAGTTCAATTCGCCTTCTACTTTAGGAAAGCGGTCCTTGTTCTTTTCTAATTCCTTAAAGAAATTCAAAAAGGAACTAAACTCGACTTTCGGAGCAACAGGCCAGTTTGACATATCAATTATACACTCTATGTCCCGTCTTGTCGGACCACCGCCATGGTCACCAACCCCATAAACCACAAGAGCAGCTTCAATATTATTTTCGTAGCAAAAGCTTGGAACTTTTGCCAAAAGATCAGATGATATCCTGGTGTTATACCATGCAGGCTCTCTGTAAACAAGGACACTTTTTCCTGAGGGGGAATACCAGTTATATATATTATGTCCATTATAGCCGCGGCAATGATAATAATACTTTACATTGCCATTATTTAATACTTCGGGGACAGACGAATTATGCCCAAATGTATCGGGTTCAAAATCAAGTGCCAGGTCATCGCCTTTTATCGAAAATTTTTCTTCAAAATACTTTTTGGTGTAGAGTATTTGTCTTGCCATGCTTTCGCCATTCGGCATATTTTTGTCTGCTTCCACCCAGGTTGATGCTGTGATTTCCCAGCGTCCTTCGCAAACTCTCTTTTTTATCTGTTCAAACATCAATGGGTCATATTCTTCGACAATCTTATAAGTAGACGCCTGCGATTGAGAATAAATGAACTGTGGGTATTCATCCATTAATTTAAGCATTGTTCTGAATGTGTCAAGTGTTATGGCAATTGTTTCATTGAAGCCCCACATCCAGTTCATATCAATATGAGCATGAGAGGCGCAGTAGAGAGTTAGTTTTTTCGCTTCATTGCTGATTGGCAAAAGCATCTCCTCACACTTTTCTGCAACTTTTGTTGTAATTGCTTCGTTTTCCTTAAAGGAGGTGTAAAGAAAATGCGTAGCTTTCTTTATAATCTCGTCAAAAGCCCCATCCTTGATTTTTGAAAGTTCGGCAGCATAGACAAGCTCTGCTACAACCCTTTGCGCATAATAGCATTTTGCATTTTCCTTTAATTCAATAATATTGTCATAAAAGCTCATATATTCCCCTGCTATCTTTCATTTGATTTTTTTGTATTATATTTTTTTATACTTTCACACAATGCCTTTACATTTTCGGCAGAAATTTGATAGAACATATAGTCGCTTGCCGCTAAAATCAGTTTTCGTCCTTCTGCTTCTCGAAGTGCCGTAAAGCAATGCTCCTCAATCTCCTGGGGTGTGGCGTTTAACAAGACATCAAGTCCGATATTCCCACGAACACAAATTTTCTCATCTAATTTGGTTAAAGCATCTGCCAGGGATTTTACATTACCAACAGGAGCCATGCTGAGTGTTTCAAAAAGGTCGATACCCATTTGATTAAAATATCCATTTGAAAGCATCGGCTCAATTGGAGAACAAATATGTGAATAAACCAAAAGCCCTCTTTTATGTGCTTCATCTGTTATGATTTTACTATATGGAACTATAAATTCTTCATAGTATCTGGGTGAGATGATTTCAGAAGCAGGCGCACCCAAAAATATAAAATCTGCTCCGCCTTTTTGGCAACAGTCCATTAGTTTTAAATCAAGTGCAAGGATTTTATCCATAAGTATTTTGGCACGCTCGGGATAATCATTTACCAGAAACAACGTATCCACAGTATTTGACCAGGATAAAAGCTCATACGGCTGAGCCCCCCATTGTAACGACAGGGCTCCCCTGTCTCCAATATGATCTGAAATCTGCTTTACAAAATTGGTGAGTGGTGATAAGTCCGCTTCAAGAGAGCCATCCAGAAACCATTCAAATGCATCCCAGTCCTCATACTCTTCTACCGGGTTTTTAGTTGGTGGTGCACCATTTCTCTTTTCCTCAACACTTTCCTTGATAAGAGTTCCTTTAGGGGTGACCAATTCTTGTTTTCTGAACCATTTTTCACCGACAATTTCATCTCGGACTGTTTTAAAACCCAACTCTGGATTGCAATAAGAGGCGTCGGGCAACCCGACGTTAAAAAGTGGTATCATATCAAATTGCTCTGTTGTGTATATTGTATCGTCAAGTGAGGTTGTGCAATTCCACTCCTTGCCAACAATCTTTGTGTCAAAACCTGAACCTGAACCTATCTGAGGGGATGCAAATTTTTCTCCGCCATTTTTCACATATTCAACAAATTGTTCTCTTTTAGTCATATTAATTCACCATTCTCCTTGTTTTTAACTATTTGCTTGCTTATATAAAGCCATAAATGTATAAGGATCAACAATTTCAAATTTTCTGGAAGGGTACGTAGTTTTTAATTTTTCAGCAATTAGATATATATCTGTTGGCGAAACCCAAGACGCTCTGGCCCAAATAAAGTTTGGCTTCTTAGTGACCATCAAGTCCTTTGATAATTCCTTATAGATGACATAGGTGGAAAAATCCACTCCGTACGCACCATGGTTGGTACCTGTTATAACCGGCGTCCCATCTACTATTTTGCTGGTAATAGCCTGGGTAAATGAAAATCCCTTCGGAGCAATTTTAACACCAGCTTTTACAAGAGCATCTGGAACAGGAACTGTTCCATCATATTTGTCATAGGAAGCATTGACAATGCCAAGCCCCAAAATGTCCAAATCAAATTGTTTAGTTTCACTGTTGCAGTGTTTAACCCAGCTGTCTAGACTGCCATAAAGATTGGCGGGCCTTTTTTGCGGCAGTAAAAATGCAAAGTCCAGGTAGCCCGTTCCGCAATCCCCCATCACAAAGTAATCATTCGCAGTTTTGTTCTTATACATATAGTCAAGAACATGGGGTATTCTTTGTGCCAGTGCACTGTTCACGCACCATGCCATTGGCACCTTGCCACGATTAGGGTCGTTCCAAAACTTGGCAATCAAGCCGGATGTCCACGCAGAAGAATCATAATCCCCTTGATAAAAACAAACATAGTTTTTAGTTTCAAGTGATAGCTTTGGCGTTTTATCATTTTGGGTATAGCTGGTTTCAAGAGGAACCTTACAGGTAATGGAACAGTTTGCCACCCCCTTGTAGGCGTCACCGTCCACCTGTGCGTAGTATTGTGAACAAAGCCTTACCAATGCTCTTTCTGACGTAAATGCATCAGGGAAGGTTGAGTTCGCCGCACCTGTATATTTGACCGCCCATGGCGAAAAGCCATTCACATTAATTACATTACCATGTGCCAACTCATTGTATTTTCTGAGTATAAGCGAAAATGTTTTAAAGTCGGTGCCGGGTGCTTGTCTTGTGTCATCATTTGGAGTTTGTCCTTCAAAAGGTGAAAGGTCTACAAAAAACGCCTTTTTGGCAATACCATAGTCATTGTTGATAATGTTGATATTTTCAAGGTCAGGATAGGAAATAGATGTTTTGCTCCAAGAAAAAGCATCAATGTTATAGACAATCAATGTCGGGTTAAGAAGTCCTTTATCAAGATAAAGTGCTTTTGCCCATAAATAGGCATCACATTTTTTGCTGCCTGAGCTTTGTATATTTGTATCGGGAACTTTTCCTTCGCCCGTGAATATTTTAAAGAGATTTCTTTTTACTGTAAAAAGCTTGTTTCTTCTGACAAACCAGTCATAAACGCCTAATTTCTGGTCATATCTCATCGGGACAAGACTTTCAACCCCTGCAGCAGTTAAGGCGGCATTAGATGTGGCAACAGCAGTAGGGTCCCAAACGATTACTCCTTTGGTAAAGCGCTTGAACAGCTCAACAATTTTCCCGACACTTTTTATCGTAACAACTGTTTTATCTGCAAGGTATTCCCCGGGTTTTCTAAGTTCATTAAACCAAAAAAGATCAGAATTGTTATCATATAATCCAACAAAACTTTTAAAATAAGAAAAATCCTTTGAAAACTCATTGTTGATAAACTCTATATAAAGCCTCGCTTTATCTCTGTTTGCCAATCCTTGCATAACAGCAACCATATTAATCGTATCATAAAGCACTCTGTCCTCTACACCGGCAGCTTTTGCTTCAGTAATGACTGCTTTTAGATTAAAATAATATAAGACATTATCATTATAAGCAATACCGGCATCATCTGCTGCAATCGAAAACAATTTTTCTATAGGGGCTGTCATTTTAGCCAATGTAATATTCTCCACAATAGGTTCTGTGCTTTTGTGAGACACAGTTATTGCTGAGCTTTCTTCTTCTGAAGAAGAATTCATCCATTCGCTTGATGTGGTGTTGACAACACTTGATGTATTGCTGACAATACTTGAGGAGGAGATATCAGCACTTGAATTCTCTGTTGTAGAATTTCCCATTTGAGAAGATGCCTCCGTAATATTTGAACTCGAATTTGCAATTGAAGATGAATCGGGTATAACTTTATCAGTCCCGCAAGACACTAAAATTATTATCATCGTAAGTATAAAAGCAGTCAATTGAACTATTTTTCTCATATTATTGCTCCATTTCTTCGTAATTTCATTGCGATAGCAATTTTCAAATCACTCTATTTTATCTTGTCAATTGCAGCATTAATCTTTGGAGTCATTTCCTGAACAACTGACGACCAGGGCTTTGAATCATACAGCACATTTCCCCAGAGTGACCAATAATAAAGTTCAGGCTGGAAACGATCAAAATATTGAATTACCGGATATGCATTCAGTCTTTGGTGCTCAAATTGATCATTTAGTACTTTCTTAAATGCTTTCATTGAAGCAGTATCAACACTTTGAGCATCTTTTGTCAGCAGTCTTTCAGACAGCTGTGGCACAGTTGCAATCTCGACAGCTGCAATATAATCAGCAGCTGCGTTTGGGTTTGCAGCACCCTTTAAAATGATAAAACCCTTAATATATGATGGAACATAAGGTTTGTCTGCTTTCGGATCACGAGGCATCGGAGCATAACCCAGATTCTTGTTTTCAATCATATCAGGTAAATAGATATGAGGCGCGCCAATTATTAACATACCGATTTTCCCTTGTCGCATTCTGCTTAGTTCATCATTAAAATCCAACTTGGTTGTTACATTGTTTTTTGCCGGACCTAAAGACTGTAAAAAGCTTACCGCTCTTTGAAGGTTCGGGTTGTTTAAATTAAGTGTATAGCCCGATTCATTAACAGAAATATAGTCCTTGCCACTTGTTAATAGCAATCCATCCCAATAAGCGCTCTGGGCTCCCCACATATCTACGATACCATCACTGTCGATGTCCTGTGTGAGCTGCTTTGCATAATCAAGGAAAGTATCCCATGTCCATTTTCCGTTATAATACTGTGTTAATGGCTCTGTAAGTCCTGCATCCTTCATAACCTTTTTGTTATATGCAATACCGTTGCTGGCAGTACATTCTGTAACAATAAACGAATTTTTTCCGTTATATTTTACAAGGGCCTGTGAATTTTTATTTCTCTGCCACAATGGAGCATTTAAATCCATTATTTTTCCTGCATCTTGTGCTAAATCTGCTTTTAGAACCATTGGCCAATTACGGGATGCTTCCACATAAGCGGCATCTGCTGGATTGCCCGATGCTTTCATAGCTGCAAGCTTTTGATTCATTGTCAATGAATCCACTATTGTGTAGCTGACGTCACCGCTATATAGTGATTTATATGCCTTTGTCCAATCTGTAACCCATTGCGACTTTGAATCCCATGGAATTACAACTTTAATTTTTTTGTTCGTTCCGGTATTGTAATTCGGAACAGTTACCTTGCTATAATCTATACTGACCCCGATACCGGCACCTGGATCAAATTTTGTATTTGAAACAGACTTGCTCGAATTTGCTGTAGATGCAGCATTTGAAGAAGTACCTTCTTGTGAAGAGCCACTATCTAAATATTCATCGTCCGAAGAAGCACTGCTGCTTTCAGAAGTCGTAGAAAGAGTTGTTGAGATGGGTGTCGATGATGTTGTTGTCGGTTTTGGTTTGCAGGATATAACATTAAATAGCAATGCTAAACATAATAAACCAGTGATAATTTTTTTCATGATAAATTCACCTCCAAAATATATTTTTCTTTTTCTTAATATTTAAAGCAACAAAAAAACTGCTGCATATTACTATTGCTAAAACATAGCCTAAAATATCAGTATCACCGGTGTTCGGATTATTCGCGGTTTTGCCTGACTTTGCGAATACAAAATATCCAAACTCCGTAGCATCAAAGCTATAATATCCGTTAGCACTACCCATATTAATCTTTTCTAATGTGTTTTTAGATATATTATAATAAAACAAATCATAATCGCCCGTTAACAGCTGAGCTGGAATAGCCATTTTTACATTGACAATCCCGTTGCTATTCAATGTGATTTCCTTTTGTCTTTGGTCATATATCGTAATATAATATAATGAAAAACTTCTGTTCTTCATATAAATATTTGAATATATCGAATCAAATACCGAGCCTCCCTCCACAGTATCAGCGCCTAGACGAAGCTGATTTACTCCGATTGGCAGAGAGACGGAAGTTGTCTTGACTGTTATATCAAAATCTGTGTTTTTGGCTGCAAATATTTTTTCGGTTGTATCTGCATCGCTTGGAATTACAATATTGGTTCCATCATAAGTAATGGTTTCCAAAATGCCGATATACAATAAAAAGCATCCTATTTCCTTGTTTTTTGGATCTGAGCTTGAAACTCTTATGTAAACTTCTCTTGTGGGATTATCTGTTAAAAAACCACTCAAATCAGCATTATATGCCCCATAATTTGTCAGGTCTTTTATTCCGTTTGCTTCCGCTAAAATTTTTGTCCACTTTATTCCGTCCTTTGACGCTTCGAATTTATACAAGTTTCCTGCTGAAACGTTTAGTTTTACGTCTTTAGCCGTAGTGTCAACCTTAAATTTATATACTAAAGTGTTTTCACCAATAATACCGCGCATTGGATTGCCAAAAAAGTCACCTGGAATAGTGCCACTGTCTGATTGCAGATAATCCATTTCATTAATAGAATTTGGAGCAAATCCTATATCTATAGTTGTTTGGCTACCCACAGGAGGTAGTACTAATAATGGGTCCTTTTCCAGATCTACTGCATCTGGCACTCGTCCATCAGCAAAGTAAGTCAAGGTTAGTTTTGACAGAATTGTCCCCCACCCGTCATCGATAGTTGGGTCAGCAAGTTTAATATATAATGTTTTATTTTCATTATTTTGTAAAAATCTTGAAAGCCGTAATTTACGGGTTGTCTTATTAATTCCATTTACGTCCTTGGTATAAGCTCGTGCAATTCTTTCATAATTGACATTATCCGAAGACACAAACACACTATACTCATCACTCATTGCTAAAGCTATGTTTGCAACTGTTGTATTATCCGGTAAATCAAATTTGTAAGTAAAATAATCGTCATTTGTTGAGAATCGAAATCCCTGACCTGCACCGGTGTCATTTGTAATATGATACAGGTAATCTGTTTCAAAAGTTGAATTCGGAGTAAATGAAATCGCCTGTAACGGGTCATAAATTTCATCTGCATTTACAGTATCCCCGGCGTCCTTTGATAAATCCATAAAATAGTTGATTTGAATATCCCGCATTGCCAATGCACCACCGGTATATACCTTTATAAATACAGTTTTTTCATCATTATTTGTAAGAATGCCGGAGTTATCTCCCCCCGCAATTATATTATTACCCTGCGGTGTGGAAGCCATTACAAATTTATCCATCCAATTTACAGCGTCCTTGGACACTGCAAACTTGACATTCCCCCAGCAAAAGGAGTTAATTGTAAAATTTGTTGTATTATTCGGCAAATCAAAACAATATACCAAATTGCCTCCGCCCCATATGTTTCTTTGAGAAATACCACTACTATCCGAGCTATAACCGGCATCACCATCACTGCTGTATGAGTATAATCTAATAAACTCATCCGAAGTACCGACTATAACTTTTTTTGAAAGCATTGGTTGTGTTGTCGAAGATTGTTCCTGCTTAAACCCTGTTATATAGTTTACTACAAAACTTCCAAAGCTATATCCGCCTTCCGAACTGTCTGCAGCAAAAACTCTGACATATATCATTTTGCTTGGATTATTTACCAAAAAATTCTGATTAAAAGGGGTATATATCAAATCTAAAGAATCATAATCAGTCGCATACCAGGTTTCTTTATCGCTTGATACATCCACTCGTCCGTTTGCAAAGCCATAGGCGTTAAATGCTGCATTAATGCAGTTATCGGGTAGGTCTATAACATATGTAATAGAGTTGTCCAGGGCGACATTCCGCCAGGTCTGCCCCCAAGCCAATACAAATGTTGAAGTATTTTCGCTATCAACATCAATATAGGATGAGTCAGAGGTTTTACCTCCGTTATAGACAATCAACTGCTTCATTGAAGATTGCACTTTTACGCTTGCGTGTAAAAATGTTGAAAACGGCAAGGAAATGACTATCATTAAAACCGTCAAAAATAATGAGCACACTTTTTTAAATATCAACATAAATATATCTCTCCTCACCAATAAAATTACTGTCATTTTGTCTTTTTGTTTTGATACATAGCGGATAATCTCATCCGCTATGTATCAATTTAATTATATGCTATTTCGTGTTACTGAACAATTAATGCAATTCCCAAAATGTCTTTCTTAACTGACAATAGATCGCTTATAGAAACCTTGCCATCATTGTTGATGTCTGCCGCTGATTCATAAGCACCAGACAGTGCAGTAATTTTGAGTAAATGCGCCTTTGCTGCTGCCAGGTCTGTCAGACCAATGACACCTTCACCTGTAATATCTCCTTTAATCACAATTGTATAGGAGCTCACAGAATCGCCAATAAAATATTGCACAACATTTCCTGTTCCAAGTTTATCGGTTGCCAACAACGCATCATTAATACCATAAGGTGGTTTTTTAACTTCATATTCTGCCAATAACGGCATAGTTTCAGATTTAAATTCCCCTGCCGTTTTACCGGGGTTTACTTTTGTTAACTGCCTATGCATGTTGTATTCCACATAAAAGCCCCCAACAATAGTTCCGGCTGCATTTAATGAAGTAAGCTTAACATAAATAACCTTGGTTGGATTGCCATCTAAAAAGGTTTGGTTTGAGGAAGTGAAGTAATAGCTTCCCAAGCCAGCATTTGCGGTGGTAGTGCTTGATACCCAGTTGCTCTTGTCCTTTGAAATTTCCACGACAAGGTCACCATTATTAAAAGTATTGAAATTAACATTGCTGCAGGCATCCGGCAAATCAATTCTATAAATCAAGGATGCAGTCGTGTTATTTTGAATCAGTCTCCAATAATTTTGAACCGCCCAAGATGGATTCCAAAAAATTGACTCTGTTGCAGAATCAACAAATTCTGTGTCTATCAATCCTTTCGATTCGCCCAAAACAAGTACGGCATCGGTTGTAGCACCTAATTGTGAATTGGTGCCAACGGTATAACTACTCAATTTGGCACTTGCATTTGCAGAAAAACCAACACTTCTGATAGCTAACCAATTATCTGCGTCAAGATTGTCTTTTCCCGATGCAAATTTTACAAAAATAACCTTATTTGGATTTCCTGAGAAAAAATCACCCTGGCTGCTTCTACCTACGGAATAAACATTCTGAGCAAGGTTAATTTTGTTGCTGGTAAATGTCGGGACCCAGTTTATATTGTCCTTTGACACAGATACATCGACATATCCCCATAGAAATGAATTCAGAACGAAAGACTCCGTATCATCAGGTAAATCAAGACGATAAGTCAGAGAAGAAGCCAAAAGAGATTTTTGGTTATCTGCTGCAAATATATATGGGCCTGCTGTTTCATATAATCTTGATGATTCGTTTAGTGTTGTAACATTAAATGTGCCCGAATAAGAATTTTCTGAAGCATATGCAATAAACCCAAAACTGGACATAGCCATCGCACCGCCAGATGAAACTTTGATATAAACAACCTTGTCAGCATTATTAGTCAAAAAGTCTCCGTTTATACTGCTTCCAACTAAATTCAACTGCTGTGGAGCTTCAGCATTGGCATAAGTTTGTGTCCAATTTGTATTGTCTTTGGAAATGTTTACAATTACATTGCCCCAACAAACTGCATTTAATTTGAAGAAACCTGTATCATTTGGTAAATCCAGTCGATAGGTTACATAGCCACCACCCCAGATATTCCACTGACCACCAGAAACAGTGGCATCACCACCGGTTGAATTTGAAAATACCCGTCCTGTTTCCGCAATAGAACCAGCTGTAAAGGTTGCATTATATGCTGGCTCTTCGCCTGTCTGATAATTTAAGTTAAACGCGGAATAGAAAAATGTACTTGCAGCCCCGGAGTGAGAAACCTTTACATAAATTGTTTTTGTTGGATTATTTGACAAAAAGCTTTGATTTTGCGGTGTGAAATAAAGCCAGCCACTGGCGGTTTCGGAAGTTGTTGCCGGCGTCCAGGTTGTCTTGTCTTTTGAAATTTCAATTATGCCATTTGCGCCTTCCCATAGTTGGTAGGCTTGAATATTGCTGATATTCACTGTATTATCAGGAAGAGTATATTTATAAGTTACCGATTGTACTCCGAAAACTTGTCGCCAACTTTCCCAGATAACATCCGAGGTGTTTGTGCTTTCTGAATCAAAATAGGCTGCATCACCTGGTATAGTTAAAGCAACCACCTTATTAATCGGTGTTGCCTCGGCACCAACGGATACACTAAACGATGAAAAAATCGAAATAAGCATAAGAAGTGCCAAAAATGCCGAAATAATCTTTTTTGTTTTTAACATTTGAATTTCTCCTTTTCTGTTTTTTACATTTTCTGTTTTTAACATTTGAATTTCTCCTTTCAAATAATACCATGATCGCCTGCCGACCCTAATAGAATCTTTTTGCCTTAACCCGAAAAGTTTCCCTAAGCCATATAACCCCTCCTTTTAGCCTTTAGCTTCCATTAACCAACTATTCCTGTTCTTTCTATGCTTTCTGTAAAATAACGCTGCAATAAAATATATATAATCAGTAAAGGTAGAATTGCAAGCATTGCACTTGCCATTGTCTGAGTAATCACATCATACGGATTGGATGTATTCAAGCCTGATCCTAAAAGCATTTTAATGTTTTGCAAAACCTTTGATACTACCGGCAGATTGTTGAAATACATTGAATTGTAGAAAAAGTCATTCCAATACCATACAACAGAAAAGAGTGTAACAGTTAAAAATGGCGCTGAGGAACTTGGCAGCATAATCCGAAAGAAAGTATGCACCCTGCCACAGCCATCAATATAGGCTGCATCTTCCAATTCTTTTGGTAATCCTTTAAAAAACTGGATGAATATAAAGACAAACAAACCACCTTTAATCCCTTGCGCAAAAAGAGCCGGCAAAAAATAGGCTGCCATCTGGTCAATCAGAGATATTGTAATGGCCTTCCCCGTAAAAAGTCCTATTAAGCTACCTATTCCAAAAAAGTCAAAGCTTATAAAATTGACATACGATGGAATGATTATGGTAAGGGGCGGAACGATTATCGAGAAAAGCAAAAGTGAAAAAAGCAGTCCTTTAAAACGAAATTTGAAACGGGCAAATCCATATCCGGCAAGGCTACACGATATCAGCTGTAAAACTGTGCAGACTATTGTTATTTCCCCGGTAGTCAATGCTATACTTAGAAAGTTCAGCTTTTCTATAACCTTTTGAAAATTTTCCAAAGTAAAATGCCTGGGTATCCAGACTACGGTGGGATCGAAAATCTCCTTTGGAATACGAAGAGAAATACTTAGCATAATCAGCAAAGGATATAAAAGCACAACGCTCAAACAAACAAGAAATACAAACCTGATAACAGCTATAATCATCAGACGAAGCGCTTTTGAACGTCTAAATACATTACTTCCGACATTCGTATCATACTGAAATAATTTTTTGTATTTATTTATTTTATGGGGTATATCTATAAGTCTTCTTATGTCCATCAGTAAAACCGATCCTTTCTTCAAAATGCTGCTCAAAACCTAAAAGGTAAATACAAATCTTTTATGTGCTAATCCTTCTGTTTATAACAAAATATACTATGATAATTACAATAAATATAATAATAAAATAAATAAGGGCGAGAGCTGAACTATAGTCGATATTCAGGCTTTGAGCATATGTCAATATCAACTTCATGACTGAATTTGTATAATCTGTAAATTCATCAATAATGGTGTATATAATATTCAAAAGTATCATAGGTATTATCATAGGAAACGTTACCCTCCAAAACTCCTCCCATTTGGTGGCACCTTCTACGCTGGCCGCCTCATAAAGTTGCTTTGGGACTGTTTGCAGTCCTGCCAAAAAGAGAAGAATTTGAATGCCGGATTTCCAGGAAAGGCTGAAAATATTATTTACCAGATTTAAGATCATAGTAACAATGCTATTATCAAAACCTGAACTCATAAGTATTTTTTGTAGCCCTGAAGCTTGAAACAAAATTGAATTTCTATCTCCCGAAAGGAGCATTTTTGCCATTTCGTTGCTGTTAAGCATATCTATTATAACTCCACTGGCAATGATTACAGGTAGAAAATATACTGCTCTGAAAAAAGTCCGGCCTCTGAATTTCCCGTTTAAAAGCATCGCAATGAAAAGAGAAAAGAAAAGAATTATTACAACACGGCTTGCCATAGATACCAGGGATTCAGTTAAATCCCGAACAAATTGTGGATCCTCCGTAAATGCCTTCATGTAATTGGCAGCTCCAATAAACCTATAGCTTATACCACCACCATCTGGAAAACTTATTTTATTAAAGGAAAAGATGATTGCTTGAACAAAAGGCTTTGCAAAAAAGAAAACAAACCCAATCAGCCATGGCAGAACAAACATAAGCCCTGCTAATTCATTTTTCCTTTCATAGGATGTTTTGCGTCTGATTTTTTTAAATGAATTCAACAACTCACCGCCCATCTTCAATAAAATAACCTTTTGCCGGAATAGTATTGCCATCAATAATAATGTCTTTGTCTGTATAGTTGATTAAAATTGCCTTGCCGCTTTTATAATATGTTTTTGACACGCCATTTTGGATATTTTCAAAATCAGTTATTATTGTGCTACCTGTTTTTTTGATAATTTCAGAATATTGTTTATACTGTTGCGTAATGCTTTCACGCCAAAATGCATAGTTTGTACCAATGTTATCATCAAGTACAGTGTTACGTAAAACTGTATCCGTATCTCTTACGGCGAGTGTATATTGCAGTCTCGAGCCTGTAGCTATGGCATTAAGAAAAAATTCATTAGGTGAATGGTTTAGGTTTAAAGGAGTTGTCGTGTAATCCACCAGTCCTGAAATGCTAAGTTGATAAAACGGGACAGCCTCATCAATAATATCCAGTTTATCGGTGCTTGTCGGAACGTTTGATAAAATATTTGCATATTTAAAAGCATAGGCATTTGAATTGGTCAACAATAAGCTGCCTGCTCCGGTTTTTAATATTTCAAGCGAAGTTTCGAAGGCGGTCTGAGTTTGGTTTCTTTCAGATATAACACTTGAAAAATCAGAATAGTTTAAGCTGCCAAGACTATTAATTGCCAGGCCTGTTGCATTAAAATCCAAATAGCTTTTAATAATCTTTCGTGTATTGGCTTCAAGCAAGGATGGACGAACAAGAAACAATGTAGGCTTCGTTAAATCCTTGATAAAGGTGCTTGGCTTATAGAAACTTTGTCTCACAATAGAGCCATTCAAATTTTTTGCAGCCTCAAAATATTTTTGGAAAGGATATCTTTCTTTGGTATAAGTAATTAAATCTGTTTGAGGATAAAACCCGATGCCGTTATCCTTCGCATATTCACTTAATGTCTTATACGAGCTCCTGCCACCTAGCGCAACGCTTGGAGTGAGGCTTTTTGCAATATTTCCATTTATCTGCTCCGAAGTCCACTGTGTCAATCTTACATCAAAATCATTAATACCTTGCTCTTTAAAATACTGCATTATATTTTTAGCATCTGAAAAAGTAGTTAAAGGCTTTGTAATTTCAAAAGGAATTCCTAAAAAGCTCGTTTTTTTCTTTATCGCCCCGATAAGGCTGATCAGCGGACCGATCCTGTTTTGCTTTTCTTTTAATCCGTCATGCTTAATCAAGTAACTTTTATAAGTTGCTGCCATTTCTTTTAGCCCGTTTACGACACTCAATGGGAAATACCGTATTTCTATTAAAGGAAGTGAAGGCTTGGTTTCTTGATAAACCGCAAAGTTTTTGCTGCCTTCATAGCCTTGGTCCAAACTGTATGAACCAATTTTTCTTATTTCAAATGAGGAATATATATTATTATAGCTGTTCTTCTTTTGCGAGGTGGCGGCATGAATGACAGACTGCGAATCGCCCTCTGAAATCACTGCTAAAAAAGCACTTTTATTGTTCTTTATACCAAACACCGGCAGACGGATTGTCTCCTTGGAATTTCCCGTTACATCAGGTACAACAGATGCATCACCGCCATAAACAGGCTCGGAATATTCATTTGCGTAGGTTCTGCCATTGTTAAAATGTATTAAGCCACCACTGCCATCGGGGACAAGCATAAATCCTCTGTCATTTAATCCTCCGGCTCCGAAAAACGGGGCTACATCAACTCCATAAATAGTATTTGTCCCTTTTTCTTCAATTTTAGAAACAGGAACTTTTATGGAGAAATAATCATCCAATAGCTGGACCTGTAAAGGAACCATGATTTTTAGCGATGGAAATGTAAAATCAAACTCTGCTCCGTTTTTCATAAGTCTGATTTTCATTCCGCCCTCGTTTAAACTGCTCGAAATATTATTTGTCGTGTTCAATTGGTTTGCAACGCTGTCGTAGTATGTAATAGAAAGAATCGAGGAGAGTAAAACCCTGTTGACACCTTTTGCTATTGAATCCTGGTCTACTCCGACAGGATTGGATAGTAATATTTGATTATCAGCCTTATTATAAAGTGCAAAGGTCGCTTTTTCCCTGTTGATGTATAAAGCCAGACTGTCATTTTCCGCCACGCACTCAGTAAATCCATCAATAGCAGGCTTTACACCATCGGCATATGAAAAAATCCAAAGTTCTTCTTTATTCGATATAAAGGAACCTATCATACAAAATGTAAGCAATATGCAAATATATTTTTTGAATTTTTTCATTAAGTCCATCCTTTCTGTAAATGTCGCACTTTCTTCTTTTCTATTTTAATCTGTATAAAAGTTCGGAAATAATTGCTCCGAAAAACGAAATCGATTGCTGAATCAATCCAAAGGCTAAAAAAACAATAAATGCTATTATGGCAATCCCTAACATAGTAAGCAGAAGAGAAATTATTGTTTTCTTAAGTGTATATTGATGAATTGCCAACAGACCACCGACAAGCACAGCAATGCTCCAGATCATTCCTCCCCATAAAAGCCATACTACATAGATCCATTCTTCAATTGTCAATAAGTGACTTAACAGGACAGAGATATAAATTGTGGCGGTATAAGGGATTAATGAATAACCACAAACTGTGAAAATCTCCCTGAAACGTCCCTTGCCATCGAGCAAAGTGCAAACCCCCCAGTTAGAACTTACAAAGGCTATAAATAAAACAATTGTCTGAACAAACGGGAAAAATATATTAAAATCATCCGGGTTGGAATAATTAAACCTAAAACCAGTCGCCTGACTTTTTAATATGGTGGCGGCAAAGAACAGCAAAACAATAACGGCTGGTACAAAATAGGAAAACTTTTTGTGATTCTTCAATTCTTCAGTGGTGCTGACAGGGTGAAACAAGACACTTAAATGCACGTGTTTTTCAATTTCTTTTTTGTCTTTTAAGCGATGCTTTTTGAGATAACGAAAGAGAAAAATCAAACCTGCAAGTAAAATAATTGCGATAAAACATATTAGCGGGAATTTCGCCTTCAAAAAATCCGTACGATAAAGTGCAAATGCTTTTGAATTTTCAGCTCTGTTTTGAGCTTGTTGATAGTAATACTGTGCCTTATCGTTATTTCCTTCAGCCATCAATGCTTTTGCAATACCGTTGTATGCCATTTGATAGTTTGAGTCAAGCTTCAAAACCTTTTCCCATTCGCTTTTTGCATCTTCATACAAACCATCATTATAAGAATTAACGGCTTTATGAACTGCTATTCCAAATTCAGTAGGTATGAATGTCGTAATGGAAGCCTTGGCAGAATCCAGAACATAAATTTTATCTTCATAGCTTTCAATTGCAACCGGTAACTTAAATGTTCCTTCCTGCTGACCTATACCACCATAAATCAAAAGAAGATTACCTTTATTATCATATTGAAATATTCTTCCGCGAATGCTGTCAAGAATATTTATCAGGCCGTTTTCATCAACATTAATGTCAACAATTTGGCTAACTACAAACTTAGATGCAATAAAAGCAACTTCCAGGTCGCCGAAAGAATTTTGGTTGCGTAGGACGTTCACTCCTTTAGGGTTAAGTTTTTTAACCCTGTCTGTTACCACAGCTGAAGATTGAGTGCAGGTATATATAAAACCTTTGTTGTCTATGTCAAAATTATAAAATTCATCCGGTACATATTGAGATATAAGTTCATTTTGCTTTTTTGTCATAAGTTTTTTCCAGAACAAATCACCCAGTAAATTCAGTGTAACCTGAACTCGATTACTGCCGTAAAAGCCATAAAAAGTGCCAGATGTGTCATAAACAACAGCACCTTGATAAAGACCGGCAGATATTACATAAATATAGCCGCTGTTATCAGCCACAACTTTCGAGGGCTTGTAGATATAATCCGATGGAATTAAATCTGACTGTGGTTTTGTGAGAAGATTGAATACATTACCTTCTATGTCACAAATTATTACTCTTGCATTGCCCGAATCTGCAATGTAAATTTTTTTCATTCTGTCTACGAATAGTCCGGTAGGATTGACAAGCTTCAAAATTTGACCTTTATATTTAAAGTCACTGATGATTCTTGAATTATTAAAGTTTTCATCAGTAACAACAACACGCCCGTTACCACTGTCTAATATGTATATACCGCCATCACTGTCAATAAACATATCAGAAGGTGTTTTCAAATCAGATATTGCAGCTCCGCTTAAATCTTTTATGTTACTTGTCGTAGTAATCGCATGTGTAACATATCCTATCTGTGATGGAACAGCTGTATTAAAGGAATTATATGTGTACCCCTTGTATGGCTCTATTGCTTGTACTGAAACTGGTGGTAAACAAACAATAATCAGCACTAAAGCCAATAAGATTATTCTAATTGTCTTCATTTGTCTGTTATTCCCCCTTGATCCCTGAATGTGCCATTGTTTCCAGTATCGAACTTTGCGATATTACAAATATAATAATAGGCGGAGTCATCAAAAACAATGCAACTGCTGACCCTGCTCCCGCTCTTGCAATTCCGGCGGTGGCAATTTGAGAAAGCACAGCTGGCAAGCCTTTTAATGTTTCATCATAAATATAATTGATTCCAGTTGCATTCCAGAACCCTTGAAATGCAAATATGATTAATGTGATCCAACCCGGTTTAACACTTGGCATAACGATATTCCAGAATATATGATATTCACCTGCTCCATCGATGCGAGCAGCCTCAATAATTTGAAAAGGAATTGTAGTCATAAACTGACGCATTAAAAATACACCGAAAGTACTTGAAAGTGCAGGAATAATCAGGGCAAAATATGTGTTGATCATACCTGTTCCGGAGAGAATTACGTAGGTAGGAACAGCAGTAACCTCAGTTCTGAACAAAATTGCCCAGACCACCAGCTGAAAAAATACAACGCTGCCTGGAAACTTAAACTTGGCCAATGGATAAGCTGCCAAGGAAGCAATTATTATATAGGTCACTGTACCAAAGCTCGCAACAAAAACGCTGTTAAAAAGATATCGCAGAAAAGGAACCCATAAATTAGAAGCAAGAGAAAACATCATTGTAAAATTATCAAGTGTCGGATGCTGTGCAAAAAAGCGTGGAGGAAATAGAAACAACTCATTCAAAGGCTTAAATGCATTTACTACTGTATAAACAAGAGGTAAGACCATAAATAGACCGCCCAGGCACAGAAGCGAAAAAGCTGTCATATTTCCCCAGATGGAACGGGTTATTTTTTTTCTTTTAAAAATTTTCATCCAAGCATCCTCCTCTCTTCTAAATAATAATTAAATAATTAATTCCCTGATAGTTTTTTAAAGACACGGTTAATTACAACCCAGAACAACAGCATAATACCGAATAAGAAGACTGCTATTGCAGATGCATATCCCATTTCAAAGCGTATTGTCCCATAATCAAGGATCTGTAAAAGAATAGTATTGGTAGAATAGTCGGTACTCGGGAATCCGGTAAGAGCCATACTTTGATAACCAACAGCAAATGAAGCTGAAATGGTCATTACCGCTCCGAATAAAAGCTGTGGTGCCATTTGAGGTAATGTAACATACCAAAGTTCCTGATAACGATTGCGAACTCCATCTATTGCAGCCGCCTCATAATATTCAGGATTTATTGTCTGAAATCCCGCAACAAATGATAAAAAACCTGCGCCCATGCTAAGCCAGATAATAACTAAAATAACAATTCCCATGTTATATTGTGCATCAGTGAGCCACTGAATAGGTTCTGTTACTATGCCAAGACGCATAAGAGTGCTGTTGGCAAGCCCATATGTATCCCCTGCAAAAATAAAAAGCCATATAAAGAAAACATTGCCGGCAAGTGTTGGTGAGTAAAATACCAATGTTAAAAACGAACGGGAACGAGGAGAAAAATCATTGATAAACCATGCAACCAAAAAACTTAGGAAGAAACCCAACGGTCCTGTTACAGCTGCAAATATTAATGTGTTTCTAATACTGATGGGGAAAATGGAATCCTCAAAGAAAAGCCTTATATAGTTTGTAAGCCCTGTGAAATTCGGAAATCCAACCATGTCAAAATCTGTAAAACTGATAATGATGGCAGATACAACAGGTAATAACCCAAATGTGATGAAAAGTATTGCAAACGGAGCCAGCATAGAGTAATACACAGCATTTGCTTTGACACTCTTTGCAAGACTTTGTCTATTTGCTATTGATTTAGGTGTTTTACTATTTAACACTTGCCTTTTCTCCTTCTTCAATATTTCACAAAACTATTTAAGGCTTCCTTAACTTATTTCTATATTCTTTATTCTTTCGTTCAATTTCCGTATCAATATATTTTGCATATTTATTAAGAATTTCACGTTCATTGTAGTTGTAATATACAACATTTCGAAAAGCATTCGTTACGTTTCTTGTTACATCATAGCTGCTAGGTATTTGAGGAACTGCATAAACTGTTTTCCATTGCTCCATCAACATATTATATTCATTGGTCTGCCAGGGAAGCATTTCCAATGATTTGATATTTGCAACATTATATCTGGCTGCCGGTCCCATAAGTCCCTCGATTTCAATTCCAAATTTCGCTTGAATCCGATCAGAAGTCCACCAGTCCAAAAAAGAAAAAGCGCTTTGTTTATCCTTTGATCTCTCCATCAATACAGATGCAGTACCACTTGAGGTTTCAGCACGATTTATTGTTCCGTCCACTTTTTTTGTACCCGGTATTTTTGTCATTTTCCACAAACCCTTTAATTCAGGAGCCAATACATCCAGAATATTATATGTAGTATACGGGGCAATCCCCATTGGCATCTCTCCTGTTCTGAAACGATTGTAGAAATCATATACAAGCGGAACACTGTAATCCGTAAAAAAGTCTGTCCACATTTTAAAAGCATCTAATGCCTGTGTGGTATCAAAATTTGTTTTTGTTAGACTTTCATTAAAAAATGTCCCTCCGTTTTGATAGATAAGTGTTTCAAAAAAGCCCTGGTCCGTCGGAATACCAACATCCAGATTATTGTGCTGAATGATTGGAAGTATTTTGTAAAAATCATCCCAGTTATCTGGTGGATTTATGCCAAGTTCATTAAATATATCAGTTCTATAAAAGAGCATATTATAGTCCTGGGTATTGGGAATGGCATATATACCGCCATTGAATTGATATTTTACATAGGCTGAAGGATAAAAACGCTCTTCGATTTTCTTAAAGCCTTCAAAATTTTTTAAATTGGTAAGTGCTCCTCTCATCGCCAGGTTGACAGGCAGATCATTTGCAACAAGCAGTGCGATATCCGGCCCCTTGCCTGCAAGAGTAGCTTGAATCAAGGTATCGGATCCATTGACTAAATTCAGTTTCACTGCAGTATTAGTGTCAGGTGTAAATTGTTCATCAATCAATCCACGGACAATTTGTGCCTGGTCTCTCCCCGAATTTACCCAGACCTTGATACTCTTATTTGCGTTGTCACCCTTTTTTAAAACTCCGATTGAGTTATAATCAATATAAAACGAACCCATGAACCCTTTAATTGCAAATGATATTTCCTCGAAAACGTCTGACTTTGCCTTAGGTGCTGATAAACCAGTTGGATAAAGTTCAAAGTAATCCAACTCCAAAGGTTGCTCCTTGATGCTAAGCAACCATGAGCCCAAAGAGCTTATGTTTCCCTTAAAAGAGTCAAGTCTCAAAGGAATAGAAGTTGGATTTTCAATAAAGCTGTCGATTTGATTTGCAAATTCCAGTAAAAATGATGCTTGTGACCCCTTGTTTTTTACAATACCTTCAACCACCCTGGCTTGTAACTTTAACTCAGATGATATAATCTTTAAGTCTTTAACAAGCCCTGGAATTGCCTTGTCTAAATTGTAATCTCTGTACCGGTCTGGAACTACGCCCGTAATTTGAATGACTTTCCTATATATATTATTCAGGGTGTAAACCATATTCTCAAGCTTTTTTAGTGTATCTGACATATCCCCCAAAATTGCTTCCAATGAAAAAGTATGCACTCCTTCTTCAAGATAGATTTTGTATGGCTTGTCACCGCCAGCCACTAAAACATACCAGTCAATATTAAAAGGGAATTGAATATTTCCTAATTCGTTATATAAGAGCTTGCCGTCAATCATAAGTCGTCTTGAGCTTATCATTCCACGATTGTAATTTTGCTTGACACGAAAAGCAATACTATAGAGTCCTGTTTTATTTACCTTTACGTTATATGTTAATACCTGGCCTGGAATCTTCCAATTGTTTTGACCTATTGTATTCAGTAAAATAAGCGTCGGATCGGAAGGACTTGTTGCAGAAGATATTCTGTCAGTTGACGGAAAAAGCATAGGGCTTGATTTTAAAATCGCATCCTCTCCCTCTACACGGACTCTATCATTGGCGACAGCATATCCACTTTTATCGTATTGTTCTTTTATCACACTGTAATCCGGACTGCTTTGCAGGGGTGAAATGATAAGTTTTTTAATATACGCCCCCTCTTGCGTGAATTTTATATAAACGCTATGCATTCCCGTCTCAAAAAATATTTTAAACGGCTCATTGTAATAGCCGTTGTTATCACTAAAATATTCTGTTGAATACCTCTTAATCTCAATTTGTTGTGGTCGAAGCTGATTTTTATTGACATCGGTTTTGAAGGGAAACACCTCGTTTGTATAGCTTCGTTTTAAGTTGACTTGCTTTGCTTGTGAAAAGAGAAATGCTCCATCAACCATAAAATCAAGGAGTATATCCCCACCCTTTTTTCCTCCTGCCGAATAATCCAAGCCTATATTGTAAAATCCGCTTGATAAAATCTCAAATGAAAATCTGGCTCCACTTGTTTCAGAGCTTAATGAAATCATATGCTCTTTTGTATCAATATCTGTAGCCTTAAACTGCTGGCCATTATCATCCTTAGACAAAGCAGAATCAACAGTTACATTTATTTCACCCGATTTGATGTTCTCATATTTTTTAATGTAGTCATCATAGCTGATAGATGTATCACTTGTGAGAATTTTTTGAGGTTCTTTATTCATCCCCGTGTTTTCAGCTGCCATAATACTTAAAGGATACGAAAATACCGCAGTAATTACAATGAAAGTATAGCAAAAAGTAAATATATTGATTTTTTTATTGCTAAAAAGCTTCAATGTGATTTTATCTCCCTCATAGAAATTTAAGGTCCTTTATTCATCTATGCTACTATAATACAACATATAAAATACGATATCTTGTCTTTTTTTATCAATAACCGGTACTATTTTGACTAATTAAATCTTAATCAATACTATATAATGTCTAATTTTTAGAAACATCATACAAATAATGTAATTAATATTTATATTTTATTATTGAAATGTGCAATCAATTTTATAAAAGCACAACAATTTATTGTTGTTTTTTTGATTTATTTATTTACATATTCATTTTAGAATACTATAATGAATGTAAAAATATGCATTTTAGCAGATGAGGGGGTGAACTTATTCTATATTTAATGTCTGATAAGTATTTTAGCAAAAACATCGGGTTTAATTTCGAATTGTTTGAAAATGCTCAAATAATTCCGGATCATATTCATGATTATTACGAATTTTTTGTTATTTTATCCGGCAGGGCAATTCATACAATTAACGGGGAAACGCAAATTCTTTCATCTGGTTCCTTGTATTTTATACGTCCCAACGACTATCATTCCTTTAAATCCATTTCAAATGAGAGTTTTAAAATTATTAACATGACATTTTCGGTCGAATCTGTAAACGACTATTCTTCTTATATAGATAATAGTGAATTTTGGGATAATTTTATGATACAAAAGCAAATTCCTTTTATCACTCTTACACAGGTCGAAATTGATGAATTATTTAAAAATTTGAATATGACAACTAATATTCAAAAGGGTCCTAAAGGTTTTACTTATTTAAATCGTTCTCTTCTATCTTTTCTATTTTACAAACTTTTGTTTGCTGATCAACAGAACAATCAAAACAGCATACTCCAATGGTTTGATACGCTAATACTATCCATGCAGCAAAAAGAGAATTTTGTTGAGGGAATTCCGGCACTAATCAGAATTTCCGGGAAAAGTCACGAATATTTATGCAGGTCCTTCCAAAAGTATTTACAATGCTCACCCGTTGATTATATTAATTTTTTAAGGTTGAAATATGCAGAATTTATTTTGGTAAATACGAGATTTCCCATTTTAGATATCTCATTAGAATGTGGCTTCAATAATCTTAGCCATTTTAATCATAAATTCAAGGAGGCTTATCATTGCTCTCCATCAGAATATCGAAAACAAAACAAGGAATTGCATGTACCTAGTGACAGCAATTAGGCTTCTGAAACCAATTCTATATTTTACGCAATTTAATAACAACTTTTAATGGCATTTCTTTCATCCGCTGCAAAGTTACCTTCAGCTAGAAAACCTTTCTCTGTCTCGTAATCGCTATATCCAAACCTTATATCACTCGCCATTTTTGGGCCCATCTACCCGCTGTACATTGCCTGCACTATTATTTATGGTACAAAAAAAAGTTTATATCAATTATTTTAACGTAAGGAGAAGTCCAAATACTTTCATCTCATGTCACATTAAAATTTACATCATAGGATTCGGATAGTATTGCACTTTGTTTTGTTAGATAAATATGACCTTCCTATATGTACCTTATATGTGATTTCCGTTCGTTAGTGCTAGACTTTGCCAGAGAACTTATAAGATATCTTTACTTACTTAAGATTCCGTCTCACAGCGGACACCCTGTCATTGTCTAACGGTTCCTGCTGTCTGGCCCGTTCGGGATTTGCACCCTATTGCAATATCCAATGTCGGACGAATATAAAAACCCCCTGTATTCCTTTTATAGAATATCAGAGGGCTTTTACACTAATTAATTCTAGTTCTCCAACAAGAAATTTTTACGATTGAAATTTTGATAGTAATCTTTTTGCCTGGGTAATGAAATAAATTTACATTACGCATTTGCTAAATGTTTTGGTTTATTGATGCAACACCGATAATTTCTTTTTTCACAGCTACCAGATCACTTATAGTTACGCTTCCCTTGTTTTTTGTATCAGCCGCCTTGAAAGCAATTCCTGCCAAGGTGCTGCTCTTAAGTAAATGAGATTTAACAGCCGCCAGATCAGAGACATCTATTGTACCGGTCTTGTCAACGTCTCCATATATAACAGCAGTTTGGTATGATAATTGGCCGTCAATATTAAAAACAATCCTTGTGCCGGTTGATACCAGGGCTGAGTTCCCAAGTGTGCTTGATCCGTTTTTAAGTGTTACTTCAGATGAAACTTTTGTCAAACTGCTGATAAAGCCTCCAACAGTTGTGTTTTTCGAAATATTACTTACATAGCCATTTGACTGTTTATAACTGCCCATACCAACCGAAGGAGTTGGACGATATAGGAAATTAGGAGTTCCAAATATTGTATTTGCAATTTTTGTGTCTTTAATATAATCTGTACCCGCCAGGAAAATATTGGTTGAAATATTAATTCCGGTATCAGAAGTTATCGCCACAGTGCTACCTGCCAGTCCCTTATCGTAGAATTTGGGATTGTTGGCAGAAGTATCATATACCACAAGGTATTTTTCACCACCAGTCAATTTTAACGGAGATTGTAGCTGAGTATAATTGAATCCATCTGATCTGACAGTATTTAAATTGATGTTTATCACTGAAGAACCTACTAATACTGTGTTTGCTGCGGAAATGGAATCAGTTCCATCAGTCAGCACTTTATAAACATATTCGGTTGTTTGAGTTGCACCTTCAAAATACGGTGCTCCCAGATGAGATACAGTTATATCACCTGATGGAGAGAACATGAACCCGAGTTGACCGGTATAATCATTTCTTATTCCGAATTTAGCTCTGTCAAAATTCTGTATAGCCATACGTATTGGATTTTGTTGTGAAATATCAATATTCCGGTAATATAACCCATCACTCGGGTAGTTTGAGCAATATGCAATAAAAGCCGAACTGTTATCAACAACCAGGGAACTTAGCATAGCCGAGTAATTTGCATTAGGAACAAAAGTAACCGCCTGCTCATTGGTCCATGAAACATTATTCCCGTTTACCGAACCTGTCATACAATAGCTCTTGGAATAAACATCACCGTTATAAATATTGTCCTTGTCACTTTGGAACGTCAGAAGAAGGTCTCCATTCGGCAGGCTGGTGATATATGGCGCATTTGTGCGTTTATCTGTTACAACCGGTGTGTAGATAATTTTGCCTTCTGCGGACCAGTCTGTCCCGTTGCTTGATATTTTGTACTTAAGCCCGTATTTGGCTGGTAAAAGGTCTGTACACTCATATACAGTGATATATCTTCCGTCAGCCAGCTGTGTAAATACCGGCATGCCATCTCTTGAAGTGGTTGAAGATGTTACGTTGGAAGCACTGCTCCACCCGGTTGAAGGATTATAAGTTTTCATTTGAATGTACTGATATGAACCATCTGAAAGTGTGCTCGCCCCGTCATTTGCATACATGCATACTATGTTTCCGCCTATCTTCCCGATAACCGGCTCCCACACTCCCCTGAAGTCCGTTGCAGTCTCGCTTGCTATTATCGCACCTGTCGAAAGCGGGTTCCATGTTGCACCATTATCTGTGCTCTCTTTAACTTTCAAAGAGGTATACCAGGTTCCCGAACTTTGATAGCTAACCCTGTAGGAACACCAGATATTTCCGTTGTCAAGCACAAACAATTCAGCAGTGGAGCAGCTCTTGCCGCTCTCACTGGCAATAACAACCGGAGTCGTACTGAAGCTTTGTCCCCCGTTGTCTGAATAGACCACTTTAACACTGGTTACGTTGACATCGTCTTCATTGGTATCAAAAGTACACAATATTCTGCCGTTGCCTAGTTTCTCCATACGCGGGTAAAATACTCCATTTGCTGATGGTTTATAGATTGTTGAAATGCTGCTGCTCAAAGTGCTGCTATCATAATCATTGAAAAGCCCTGACTGTCTTGTAAACTTGAAAGTGGGTTTTGCAAATGAATAATTGTCTCCACTTATACCGGTTTCAACCGCAAAATAAGTTACGCCATCGCCATAAATGGAATTCAAAATGTTTATGGCAGGCTCTGGTACCGGTTTTGTTATCTTGTCATAGAAAGTTGGGTAATTTGCATCCGAAATCAACACCAAAGCATAATTCTTACCGGGTACCAATCTAGGCGGAGCCGAAGGATAGAGCGTAGTGCTGTAATTGTAGCCGTATTTGTCAACTGTCAAGGCATCGTTGTATACCAAGGCAGCCGAAATCTCGGTGAAATTTGCAGGATTCAAGTTCCCCGTTGCGGCACCGCTGTATTCAAATATTTTGACCGTTGTGAATGCGTTTCCAGGGATATATGGGGCTCCAAGCGATGTTACAGAAACAGTTTCATTGACTGTAAAACGAGTGCCTACATATCCATAAAAGCCATTGGTCGGAAAATAACTTGTCAGTCCTGGATTTGTCATCATATCGGTTGTCTTGGTCTTATTAAAAGTAAATGTTGGCTTTGCAAATGAGTAGTTGTCACCCGCTTCGCCTGACTCAATCATAAAGTACGTAGATCCGTCGCCAAAAACCGAGTTTTCGACGGTAACAACTGAGTTGGCCACCGGTTTTGTAATCTTGTCATAAAATGTTTTGTAATTCACGTCGGCAATCAACACAATCAGATAGTTACGGTTCGGTAAAAGTATCACAGGCTGCACAGGAACGATCTCTGTGCTGTAGTTGTAACCGTTTTCGTCGGTTGTCGCAGAATTACTAAGTACGATGCCTGCCGACAGTTCAGTGAAATTTGAATATGCAATATTCCCAGTTGGGCCACCTGAATATTCGAAGATTTTGACGGTTGTTGCTGAATTGCCTTCTATGTATGGCGCTCCAAAAGATGTTACAGTAACCGGTTCTTTTACTGTAAAACGGCATCCAACGTAACCATAGAAAGTGTTCGTCGGATAAAAATTTGTCAACCCGGGGCTTTCCAGCATGTTTTGCCGGACGGTTGTTGCATAAATACTGCCGTTAAACAACGACATTACCAACACAAGCACTAAAAAGACCGCTAAACAATTTTTCTTTTTCATTTTTTTACACTCCTTCTTTTTTAACAATTTTGATAACTACCTATTTTTAATTTTTTAAATATATTTTGAAAATATATTTTGCCGGTAATTGTATATTTGAAAAGCGATTAGTATGATATCGCGGCAAAATAAAAAGTTTTGGTGAGACTGTATACTATCGTTCAATAGAATTGCTTTCTTTGAGCCGTTTCAGCACAGTATAGAGAAGATATGCGGTCACGCCTATAAAGATTGCTACAAATATGACGAAAATTATTGTAAGTGTGTTTCCGTTGTTTTTACCTCCCTTAGAATTTCCGCCTCCGCTTGAATTGATGTCAGAATAATCTTTTAAACTGTCCGATCCGGAAATATTTCCATCGGATTTATAATCTGAAACATTGTCAGGTGCAGATGTGGTATTGCTGTCTATCTTGCTTTCTTTTATCTGGCTTCTGTTATTATTTGACACGCTTGATTTGATTTCCAAATAAGTTCCGGTCTTCATATAAAGTCCGGGCGATGGTTCGTTGGTGGTACAGAATGCGAGGATTTTACCATCTCCTATGTCAACACTGCTGGGCATCGTAGACCATTTTGTATCCGGAACCGGAAAGAGTTTGTATCGTGTACCCCATACCACACTGCTCCCGCTAAGCCAGCCTTCTATTGCATAACTGCTGGATGCCTGAGTTCCAAATGAGATTTGATTGTCGTTATCCGACTGAAAAGTACATAGGAGCCGTCCGTCACCAAGTTGAGTTATAAACGGAGCGTTATTGACTCTTCCCGGATTTGGAGTGTCCAGTATGGACCTTTCCCCTGTCCAATCCCTGCCGTCAGGTGATAGTTTGTATTTCAGACCAAAGAGCGATGGCTGAGTGTCTGTACTTTCAAACACAACTATGTAACGTCCGTCTTTCAACCTAGTCCATACCGGCATGCCATCACGGGAGTCTCCGGGCGCAGAGACAATTATCTGCTGGCTCCATTTGCCGTTTTCCCATTTTTTCGCCAGTATGTTTTGTGAGCTGCCAGTAACATCTACCCTGTCTGAATCATCGCAGTACATGACATAAAGGTCTGTTCCAGAATAATATGGATGCGGTTCCCAGATTCCTCCGAATCTTCCGGCTGAGAATGTCTCATCAACAACTGCTCCTGTTGGCTGCTTCTGCCATGAAAGTCCGCCATCCTTGCTGACACTGAATTCTATCCTGGTATGCCAGTCGCTGCCGTTCTCCGCCTTCCAGCTAAGTCTGTAAAAACACCAGATTTCACCATTTGAGGTTTGTAAGAGTGACGGAGTGGCGCAAGTCACGTTTTCTTGTTCCCTGACAACTACCGCACCGCTCCATGTCTCACCAAGATTTTCACTTTTAATGAGTTTTATTTTTGTTGCGCCATAAGAGTCTTCGTCTGTGTCAAATGCTACAAGCAGCTTTTTGTCACTTGTAAGAAGCGGTCTTGGATAATAGGCATTAAAAAGTCTCGGGGTATATATTTTTCTTGCCTCACTCCATACTATGGTGTTCGATGCGCTGATAACAGGTATATGTAAAGAGTTCAAAATCCCACCTGCTGATACAATCAAAAATGATAATACAATAAGCGCAGCACTATAGCGTTTTTTTCCTGTTTTTGCGTTTTTACAGTTTAATTCCGTCATTTTAGTTGCCTTCCACAAACGTTGCTTTTCTTTTACTTAATTTGGCAATTGCAGCTGTCAGTAAAGCCACAAGTAGAATTATCAATGATTTTACAACACCGGAATCTGATGTCTGTGCATTGTCGTCGGAATTCTCCTGGCTTCCGGAAACAGTATCGGTTGTTTTAATTTTAAACAGGAAATTGGGCGTTCCAAATGTCCTGCCCGGTTGAGCCAGATCATAAACAGTATATGCGCCATCTGATACAAGGTTTGTCTCACCACCGACACTGTACGAAGGAGATATGATTTGAATTGCGGAATTTGTGGTGTCAGTTACGACTGAAGCTGCTCCGTTCGGATAGTAAAGTGAAGGATATGTCTGGGTATTGCTGGTCATCTGAATTAAATATGTTTTTCCTTTTAACAGCTCAATTCCATTCGCCAGCAAAGCATAGTTGAATCCCATAGAGTCTTTTGACTGTGAGTTGACTGTTACATTCGCAGTTGCGAGCAGCTGCAGATTGGAAGCGGGAATGGTGGCACCTACATCAGGAAGTTTGGCATTCACAAGGTAGAGATTTACTTTCGATCCCGTTGCATTGGCAATTGCAGGAACGCCAAGCGATGTCACTGTTATTCCATCTTTTTGTGCGGTAAAAACGTAACCCGCTTCTCCGATATGTACTCCGCTGGTGACAAGACTGTGTTTGGTGGTATCAAATTCCGCTAAAGCAGAACTCAAGTCCGCTGCCTCTGATTCTGAAGAAGACGAAGCAACCGAAGATGTCTGTGATGATGAAATCGATGATGAGCTTGTCGAGGACACCGTGGAGGAGGTTGTAACGCTATTAAATGTAAAAGTTGGTTTTGCAAAAAAGTAGCCGTTACCAAACTCGCCGGATTCTACAATATACACTTCATCGTTTGCAAAAACAGAATTTTTGATTGTTATTATCGGATTGGTTTGTGAGAAAGTTATTTTGTCATAAAACAGTGGATAATTTGTTGGATCTGAAGTAAGTAGGATAAAATAATTCTTCCCTGTTGACAAAGTCACCCCGGTACTAAGCGCCGTGTAATTGTATCCGAGTGAATCTTTTGTCGAACTATTGGTTGGTACAACTGCTGAAGCAATATTGCTAACCGCCGAAGGTGCAAGGTTACCACTAACAGTTCCGCTGACCTCGGCAATTCTTACCGTTGTCGATGTGTTGCCGGCAATGTAAGGCGCGCCAAGAGAGGTTACTGTAATTTCTTCAGACACGGTAAAATAGCATCCCACATAGCCGTAAAATGTGTTTGCAGGATATAAATTCGTCAATCCTGGATTGTTCATCATGTTTGACACAACCGTATCCGCGTAGAGTCCTGTTGTCAAGGTTGTTGAGATAACAACAATCAAGGCAAGAACCAATAATGATTTTCTTTTCATAATACACCTCCATTTAAGATTTTTTATATAACACCGGCTGGCCTTGCCGGTAAATCTATACATTGGTTATTATCGTAATTATTTGAATTTTCTTTTTACTATAAAAATTATTACAATCATCCCTGCAGTAAGAATGGCTACGATAATCAATCCAAATATAACTATCAGATTGCTGTTATTGGAATCGTCCGATTTATCCGGCTGTGAAGTGACGACCGGGACAGACTCCTGCGATGATGCAACAGAATCCATGGAAATTTCCACCTCATCTACACTGATGTCGACTTCGCTCGATGTTGTCGCAGAGGATGATACAATCGAATCTGCTTTTGATGCTGTAGAAGATGATGAAGCCTGGATTGATGCAGGTTTTGATATTTGAGACGAATTTACTGTGTAAGTAAAATCAGGAATACCAAATGCAACCTGCGGCTTGCTTCTATCCAGAAGAAGATTCGCCCCTTCTCTTACAAGATTGAATTTCTCTGTGTTGTCGACATTAAGGACAAAAGTTGCAGACAAAATCCTGACTTCCTCGGATGTAAGTATTGGTATTGTTGTGGCATTCATACCGCTGTTGTAAAACTTCATACAGTCAAATTCGTCAAACTTTCCTGTAACATATGTCATGTAATATTCGGTGTCTTTTGTGAGTGCAAAAGGTTTGCTAAGTTTTACACTTACATAGCCCTTTGAGTTTGGAGTCTTGCCTGCAAAACTAAAAGGAACAGTCTGGACAAGCTCAACTTCCTTGGGGAGTGTCATTGTATCTTGTGAACTTTTGACCTTGGCTTTGTATATGAAAAGTTTTGTTTTTATATTTTCTTTGAAATATGGTAAAGATACGGAATTAATGCTTATGTCAGCCTTTGGTGTAAACAGGAATCCAATTTCTCCGGCAAAGTCTTCACGGATATTGTATCTGCTTTTCTCAAAGGTTGTTATTGCACTCTTTTCTGTCAATGCCAATGAACTGGACATAAGAAGGCACACGGTGCACACAATTACCACAATCATTGTTGATACGATTTTAATGGAAAAGTTTTTTGAATTTTTCATTTTTATCCTCCGTTTTCTGCTTGTTATAATATGTTCTTTTGGTTTTTTAATATCTGTAATACTTCTTTTTTTAATGTTCTTGTTCTTTCATTTGTTGCTGTTCTTTTGGTTCTTTCGGTTTTTTAGGTTCTTTGGATTCTTTCGGTTTTTTTAGGTCCTTTGGGTTCTTTGGGTTCTTTAAGAGCTTTTCCTTTTTTTCAGACTTTTTATTCTTCTTATAATTATTGTCTGTATTTTTTATATCTGGTCTTTCCCGCAAAGAGCAGGGAGTTTAGAGCAGTCATAGTAAGCATCAAGCATAGCCTTCAAGTGGTGTTCCGGTACATCAGCCGGAATATTGTGGACCCCTGCAAAAATATACCCGCCCCCCTTTGACAATTCTGATATGTTTCTGTGTACCCTGGCATAAACTGTCTCATAGGTATCAGATGCAGGATTCTCAACGGAATCGTAACTGCCACCCCAGAAAATCAACTTTTCACCGTATTTGTCTTTTAAGTTACCTGCGTCCATTCCTGCTGCAGAAACCTGCACAGGGTTTAGAATATCGAGGCCGCACTCAATAAGATCGGGAATGATTTCACTAATGGCACCACATGAATGGAGCGAAATTTTCATTTCTGTAGTCTTTTTCCATCCATCAAAGTATTTCTTGTAAATCGGCTTGTATACTTCTCTCCATTTTTCTGCACCTATGATTACACCCCTTGAATCTCCAAAGTCATGGGCAACCCCCAAAATATTGCAATATCTGCCTATGGCCTGGTCAAGCTGCTTCAATTGTGACAGTCCGGCTTCACACCCTTTGTTTACAAACTCTGCGGCCTTTTCAGGTTCAGCAGCAAGATACATCCACCACGTGCTGAAACCTCCCGGTTGTACCTGAAGATCCTCTATGATTTCTCCACATGCAATTGAATATTCCGTGTTGTCATATAGCCACTTCGCCTGATTTTCAAGCTGTCTTAAGTATGCATCGGGTAGTTGTGGAGAAGGGTTGTAGTCCTTGGGGTCAAGTTCATCAATATCCACTTCAGGCTTGGATCGGTCGGGTATTTCGTCAAAATAAAATCCGCCTGCAGGACAGTGCCAGTTGAAATTTTTCCAGTAGATACTTCCGTTTTCTTTTTTCTCGAAAATCCAGCTATCCGGTGCACTGAAGCTTTTGCCCCATAGTTCAATCTCTTTCCAAAATTTTGAGGAATCAGCCCCCCAAAGAGGAGATGGACAGAGTTTTGAAGAAAGCATTACAATATCTCCGCCTGCTTTTTCGAGATAATCAAGTTCTCCAACAGCGTTCGTCATAAAAGTATAGAGTCTGGATTTTCCTTCACCAAGGCCGATAATCTTCCGCAAACGCTCATAAGCCAGAAGATGAAATCCGGCAGTCTCGCTTCCACCAAGCCCGAATGGAATTTTGTCTGTTGTCTGTCGTGACAGCAATGCCGCCACTCTTTCTCTTGAATTCATAAATTTTCCTGTTCCGCACAACAGCATTTAGTGTGCTAATATATTCAAAAATCGGTTTTAATTTTCAATGTTTCTAATTCCTGGACAAGTATTTCAGTTTAATCATTCAAGTCTGCCAATATTTCGAATTCAGGTCTGCAAATCAGATTTTCATACCCGAAGTTGACAATGTATCTACAAAGTAACGTTGAAAAGTCAGGAACACAATCAGTACAGGCAAAATCGCCAGAACTGATGCAACCATTATGAGTGCCATGTCTGTCTGAGACACATATTGCGATTTCAAATTGCTGATAAGAACCTGTATTGTAAAGTTTTCGGGCGAATTGAGATATATAATAGGTCCCAGATAATCATTCCATACTCCCATGAACCACATTACAACTTGAACGGCAATCGCTGGTTTTATAATCGGAAACATCACTCTTGAATATAGTCCGAAGGCCGAGCATCCATCTATACGGCCTGCTTCAAACAATTCATTGGGTATTCCTGTCATAAACTGTCGCAGGAAAAATATCATTCCGATGTTACCGAAAAGCCCTGGCACTATCAAAGGAAGAAGAGTATCTGTCCACCCCAGTTCTGTAAAAAGTGCGAACTGCGGAAGCATTACCACTGCAAATGGAAGCATTATCGTTGAAAGAAGCGCTATAAAAAGTTTGTCGCCATGTGGAAGCCGCATCTTTGAAAAAGAGAATGCCGCCAATGAAGATGTAAAAGTCCCTATTGTAATTACAGGTAATGCAACCAGAAAACTGTTCTTAAATCCTACAATCAAGTCGGCATCTTTCCAAACACTTAGATATTTGCCGAAATCAGGTTTGGAAGGTATTAGATTTATGGTAATACTGTAAATTTCCTCGATGGATTTTAGCGATGTCGACACCATCCACAGAAATGGAAACACCATGGTTACTCCAAAAGCAGAAAGAAAGACTATTCGCAAAATGGTTTGCATTGCAATTTTTGTATTGGCTTTTTTTCTTCTTGTCTGCATCGGTTCTCCCCACTTGATATTTCTTTATCTCTGTAGCTCTATATCTTTGTTATATCTGTATATCTGTATATCTGTATCTGTGTTATCTAAGCATCTGTGTATCCGTGTATCTTGGTAATTCTGTAATCTCTACCTCTGTATTTCTTTACTTATATATCTCTATATTTCTGTATCAGATTTTCGCAACCTGAACTGAATAAATGTTACAACGAATGTTATTAGCGCCAGAATCCATGCCATCGCGCTGGCATAACCCATTTGAAAGTTGTTCATGCCCTTCTGCCACAGGTAGTAAACTATCGATGCACCACTGTATTCAGGGCCGCCACCAGGCAACATTACGAAAATGCTTCCAAATGTCTGCATATTGGCTATAAACCCCAACACCATCAAATAAAACAATACAGGCTTTAACATCGGGAAAGTAATATATCTAAAAGTGTTCATGCTGCCACTGCCGTCAATTTTTGCCGCTTCATAGAACGAGACCGGAATATTTTTAAGTGCGGCAATAAACATTATTATCATAGGGCCAAGTCCGCCCCATACTCCGAGAATTATCAGTGACGGTTTGGTAAAATTCGGATCGCCCAGCCAGTTGGGACCTTTTATCCCGATTCCGGAAAGCAGGATGTTAAACAACCCGTAGTCTGCATTGTATATCCATGACCAAAGGACGGAAATAGCTATTATCGAGGATATAGATGGAAGATAATAGATGATTCTAAAAAATGAATTTCCGCCTTTGTCTTTTTTCATTAATAGCGCAAGACCAAGCGAGATTGCCATGCCAATTGGAACCCCTATAAAGTAGAATATTGTATTGTATAAGGCTTTCCAAAAATTTTCGTCTCCGAACAATTCCTTATAGTTTTGAAGACCTATCCATTTCATTGAAGTTAGAACGCTCCAGTTGGTGAAGCTGGCATAGACCGAAATAGCCACCGGTATCATTCCGAAAATCAGGAATTGGATAAATGGCGCCGCAACGAAAAGGTATCCCCAACGTCTCTCTTTTAAAATGTACTTCGGTGCTTTCTCTAACATGCGTCCCCCTGTAAGACTACTTTTTATTAGCATTCTGGAGTTCGATTGATTTGTCCAATAATTTTTGCATTTTGGGCTGAACATCCGCACAATATTTTGCTGCCGAAACCTCTCCGGACCACACTTTCGTTGCATCCTGCCAGAAAAGCGCAAGCCACTCGGAATTATAGGTGTTTTCGTTGGCATAGCCTCTTCCTGTCTCAATTATATTGAAAAACACGTCTTTGCTTACCGGAGCCTTGTTCATCTTGCCATATTCATTCTTAGCCATGGCAATTATATTAGGAACGGAAGCACCCAGTTGAAAATTTGTCCTCTGGCCTTTCTCATCAGACGAAAAATATGCCGCCAATGCGAATGATGAATCTTTATATTTACTGTCGGATGATATGCAATAACCTGCTGTACCAAGCCATGTCACCGACTTGCCTGTGTTTGGACTCTTAGGCCATGGCATCAAATCCCACTCATACGGCAGTTTCCAGAACGAAGCCTGATCCCATGGTCCCATGGCAAAAATTGCAATATTCCCATTGAGCCATCTCGGATATGCGCCTACAGATGCATCTTCAGTAATTGAAGGCATTACAAATTCCTTCAATCTTAAATCGGCCACCCATTGCATAGCCTGTGTGAAAGCAGCTGTATCAACAGTTACTTTTTTGTTGTCGGCGCTTATGAAGTCGGCACCGTTTGACCAGACTGCTGATTCAAGCATGTAGTATCCGGTTCCATATATTTTTTTGCCTTTAGAATCGGTATATGTCAGTTTCTTGGTGTTTTCTACGAATTGATTCCAGTCCCAGTTATTTGTAATAGTCGGGGCGGTTATTCCCTTTTCAGCAAATATCTTTTTGTTGTAGACCATTGACCATGGACCGATGTCTTTAGGAAGAGCCCATAAGTCGCCTTGACCTTTTATTTTACCGTCATAACGCCAGCGGTCGAGTGATGACTTCCAGAGAATATTATCTTTTATGTTTTTAGAACCGTCTGCAAATGACTGCAAGTTCAGTATTTTACCTGAATCCGCCCATGCCATTAGGTTTTCAGGTTTCATAAAAAACACATCAGGTGCTTTCTTTGCCTGTATCATTGCATTCAGCTTGATATCATATTGGTCACTCGGCGAAATGACATATTTCACCTTGACACCTCTGTTTTCAGTCATGAAATCCTTAATCATCTGGCTGTATAATGTCTTTTCAGATTCATAACCCCATCCCATAAATGATATCTCTCCGTTTAGCGATGTCTGAGATGAACTGGTTTTGCTCGTATTTGATTGAGATGAAGCAGGCTTGGTGCATCCGGTAATTGCCGCTGTGGCAATCAGGGTTGAAATAGTCAGGCAAATTATTTTTTTAAACATTTTCGTCCTCCCTTGGTTTTATTCCTTCTTTTATTATCTCATGTCTCTTTGTAATTTCTATGAAATTTAGTTATTCTTACCTATATTTTAGTCTGTTAAGTCTGCCTATTGTAATTAATCTTTTTTGTCTATCTCGTTTTCCTACTCCCTACTTATCAATTTGGTTTTCAGACATCAGTTAGTCTAAATCCACCTCGCAGGCAACATATTTATCCGTTCCATTTGTTCTACGGATATCTTTGGATTTCTCTCAAAATCTAAAATTCCGTTATGTTCATCTTCAACATCTGTAAATTGTGTAACGCAGTATCCCTTGAAAGATGGAATTGACTTTATCGCTGTAACCAGATTTTCAATTTTAAGGGCAAATTCTTCACAGTTTTTGACTTTTCCGTCGTATCCCCATCCGTTGGTTCCTTCAATTGCTATTCCGCAAAACTCCGACATGATCACGGGTTGACCCTTGTACGTGAATCCGTCTGCGAATACAAACCTCGGATGTAATGGACCAATCATCGAGTTCTGAAGATATTCCAAGCCAGCATAATTATTAACAATATCATCACCCTTCGGAGAATAGTCGTGAATGGTTACTATATCTGTTTCAGTATGTTCCCAACCGTCGTTTCCGATTACCAGCCTTGTAGCATCCATTGATTTGGTAAGAAAATACAACGACCTGACAAAGGATTGCTGAGCTTGATTGCTTCTAAGTGCGGATACCCCCCATGACTCATTCATAGTTACCCAGGTCATAATAGAAGGGTGATTATAATCTCTTCTGATTATCTCAATCCATTCTCTCGTAAGATTTTGTATTGAATCCATATCATAACGATATGCTGATGGCAATTCTTCCCAGACAAGAAGCCCCTGCCTGTCACATTCATATAAAAAGAGCGGATTTTCGATTTTCTCATGAATTCTGACTCCGTTGAATCCCATGCTCTTTATTAACTTGACATCCTCTTCGAAAATTTTAAAATCAGCTGGAGTAATATATCCCTTGGGGTAATATCCCTGGTTTAAAAGCATTTTAAGATAGACAGGAACACCGTTCAAAAGTATGTAGCCATCCCGCGTTTCAATTTTTCTCATGCCGAAATAACTTGTCACCTTGTCAATTACATCACCATTTGAAATTAGACTTAACTCTATATCATATAGCAAAGGGCTTTCGGGACTCCATGATCCGTAACCGATCCAAGGAAAAAGACTGCTTTCTATGTTAATACTTTTGCTGACATTTACCGAATTTATCACTATTGTTTCGCTTTTTATCATGCTGCCTTCAAACATAATGTTTATTTCAAGCAAGGAGTTCTCAAAACCGGTTATCGAGATATCGGTATTCACACATTTGGAATCGCAATCCGGTGTCAATCGTAAATTCGTTATATATTCTCTTCCTGTTATATCAACCCAAACACTTTGCCAGATTCCGCTATACGGTTTATAAAAACACCCGAATTCCTCTTGTGAAGTCCACTTTTGCTTGCCCCTTGGATTACTGGCATTTTCGAATTCATCAAAAACGCACACGCATATTTCATTCATTTCTTCCTTTATCAATTTGGTTATATCAAAAACGAATGAGGAGTATCCTCCGGAATGCGTACCTGCCATATTCCCATTTACAAAAACCACAGTAAAATAATCAGATGCTCCAAAATTAAGAAGATACCTTTTATTATGATCTATATCTTCAAAGTAGATTTCTCGCTTGTAAATTAAAAATTCATGCTTCTCTTCAGTCAGAACACCGGACATCTCACTCTGGCAGACAAACGGAACATTAATCTGTTGTTTTGATGAGTTGATAATATTCTTTATGTCGCAATAATTTAATGAATATTTGTTATCGCATGAATATGATGTTCTGATTGTATCTGTTCTGCCGTTTTTAGCAGTATCACCAAAAGCGAAATCCCATTTGCCATCAAGCGGTATGAAATATTCTCTTTTATAATCCGGTCTTGGGTGCATATCTTTTTCCCTTCTCAAAAACATATTTTATGTAATGGTATATTTATATTATAGCTCATTATTATCTATTGTCAATATATTAAATATATATTTTTCCATTTATTTATACTTTTATATGCATTTAGCTTCTTTTTACTTGCGACCGTTACATTTTTTCTGTTTGCTATTGTATTTTATAACACTATTGTGTATAATCCATCTTGTATAGCACCTTATTAATAACCCAGAATATTTTAATTATGATGTAGTTTGATACATCATTAATAACGGGTTCAAAGGAGGAAGGGATACGATAATGGATATCAATGATTCTACTATCAACAAAAATATTACGCTTCAAATCACAGATACTGATAATTTCGTGAAAGTTGCGAAAGCTCTTGGATCCGATTTACGGGCGAAAATTCTTTTGCTTTTGAGCTCGGAAAACCTTAACATAAACGAACTCACTGAAAGACTTCAGCTTCCATTTTCAACTGTTGCACTTAACGTGCGTGTTCTGGAAGATGCTGGTATCATATTGACCGAGTTGCAGCCAGGCTCCCGCGGTTCTGTTATGAAAATATGCAGTCGAAACTATGACACAGTATTTCTTGATCTTCACATTCCAGAGCCTAAGGAGAATTCAGTTAACAGTTTCTATCTTGATATGCCTATCGGTCATTATTGTGACTGCAAAATATACCCTACCTGCGGCATCGCCAGCGAGAAAGGACTTATTGATGCGGATGATTCTCCAAGAAGTTTTTATCATCCTGACAGGACATCTGCCCAGTTATTGTGGTTTTATAAGGGATATATTGAATATAGATTTTCTAATAGCATTCTCAAAGGCGGGAAGCCTGAACTCATGGAGCTTTCTATGGAACTTTGTTCAGAAGCCCCTTTTTATAGGCTAGACTGGCCATCTGACATTACAATATGGATTAACGATATCGAAATATGCACATGGACCTGCCCAGGTGACTTCGGTGGCAGACGAGGCAAGCTGACACCCGAATGGTGGTCCTCAACAGCTACTCAATACGGCCTGCTTAAAACATGGCAGGTACAAAGCAAAGGTACTTTTGTGGACGGCATTAAGATGTCCAGTGTCGCTGTGCAAGATTTGCCGCTTGAAAAGAATGATTTTATTAAAATGCGAATCGGTATTAAAGATACAGCTAAAAATATCGGCGGATTAAATTTGTTCGGAGAAAAATTCGGAGACCACCCCCAGAATATTCAGATGAGACTTGATTACTCACTTTTGAAATAATTTGGTTTAACACAAGAAGCTCTGTTTGCGTTTTGCATACTTTAATTACTTCAGATTCCGCCTCACGATGGAACCATTATCTTAGGGTAACGGTTCCTACTACCAATCTTTTTCGGGATTTGCACCTTATTGCAATAGCCCATGTCATGCGTACACAAAAAAACCTTGAAAGTCAGAAAACTAACAAGGTTGTTTGTTTTTGTATAAATTTTTGAATTACTATTCTTCTAATTATGAATAATATACTTTAAGGAATAGTTTGTAAGAATATCGCAAATTTTATCTTGCCAACATCTTGAATGTTCCTTTCAAGTTTTTATATAGTTCCTTGTAGACCTCATATGTTTTTTTCATTTTTATCGAATTTTCACTGATTGGTGTAACAACATCGTCCTTAGTGATGAGCTTGTCACAAGCATCTTTTACGGAAGGATATAATCCTACGCCGACACCGGCAAGAATTGCAGCACCGAATGCACCGCCTTCATTGGATTTGAGTGTTGTTATAGGGCATTCGTAAATATCCGAGAGCATTTGTCGCCAGACTTTGCTTTTGCCGCCTCCGCCGCACGCCAGCATAACGTCAAACTCAACACCCATCTCAGCAAGCACTTCGCTGCAGTCTTTCATCGAAAACACTACGCCCTCCATAACGGCACGGATAAAATGCGCTCTGGTATGCATTGCGGATATGCCAAAGAAAACTCCCCGGCAGTCCGGATCAAGGTGTGGAGTTCTTTCACCCATGAGATATGGAAGATATACAAGTCTGTCGCAGCCGACCGGAATCTCGGCAGCTTCCTTGTCTGTTATGACATATGGATCAACGCCTTTGGACTTGGCTTCTTCAATTTCGGGTATGCAAAATTCATTCTTGAACCACTTGAGAGAAAGTCCTGCCGCTTGAGTCACTCCCATGACATGCCAGGCTCCGGGTACGGCACAGCAGAAAGTATGCACCCTGCCTTTCGGATCAATTGATAGTTTGTCAGTGTGTACAAAAACAACACCTGATGTTCCTGTTGTGGTAAAAGCCCGTCTGTCGGCTACAACTCCTGTTCCAACTGCAGATGCGGCATTGTCCCCGCCTCCTGCAACAATTTGAGTTCCGGCGACAAGTCCGGTCAAGGCGCTGGCAGTTTTATTAACAGAACCGGTAACTTCACATGACTCATAAACTTTACCCAGGAGTGAAATGTCTATGTTCAGTGCATCAAGAACCTCTGTGGACCAGTTCCTTTTAGCTATGTCCAGAAGCTGCATGCCTGAAGCATCAGATACGTCGGTCGCATAATCTCCAGACAGCATGAATCTGATGTAATCCTTAGGCAGGAGTATGTGCCTGCATTTGGCGTATATATCAGGTTCGTTGTTTCTGACCCATAGTATTTTCGATGCGGTAAATCCTGTCAATGCTGGATTTGCAGTGATTTCGATAAGACGCTTCGCACCGACAAGTTCGGTTATCATATCGCACTCTTTCTGAGTTCGCTGGTCACACCAGATTATGGATGGCCTCAATACATTATTATTCTCGTCGAGCATCACAAGTCCGTGCATCTGGCCTGAAAGGCCCACGCCGCTTACATCGCTCGGATTGATCTTAGATTTGCTCAGGACATCTTTAACAGTATTGCAGACCGCATTCCACCAATCCGCGGGGTCTTGTTCCGCCCAACCGTTGTTTGGTTGACTCATGCCATAATCTGAACTTGACGACGCAACAACTGTACCATTTACGTCGAACAGAACCGTCTTCGTACCGGATGTTCCAATGTCAATTCCTATCAAATAATTCATAAGCATATCCTCTTTTCATAACGTTATTTAAATTCACTATCAAACAAAACCAGTCTCCTATGATGAAATTCAATAATATATATCAACTTAATTGTATCAAGAATTTCTATAAATAAAACGAAACGCAATTATTTCATTATATTCTATAAAATAACGATTAGTTAGTTGAATAAAATCGTGTTTAACAGATTCTCAAGATATTCCTGTCTGCCGCTTTGGTTGGTGATAACTTCGCCTTTTGCCAACGTGTATTCTTCAAGGTCGGCAAGGCTTAACTTCCCATCTATTATATCTTTTCCGAGTTCACTATTCCAGCTTTTATAACGGTCCGAAACAAATTCGTCGAGTCTGCCGTCTTCGATTATGGCAACCGCTTTTCGCAGTCCAAGTGCAAAAGCATCCATGCCGGCTATGTAGGAATAAAACATGTCCTTGTGCTCAAAGGAACCACGTCTTGTCTTTGCGTCAAAATTAAGCCCGCCGTTTGTGAATCCGCCAGCTTTGAGTATTTCAAGTACACACAGTGTGGTGTCATATACGTTTGTCGGAAATTGGTCGGTGTCCCATCCAAGAAGCAGGTCTCCCTGGTTGGCGTCAATTGATCCAAACATTCCGTTTATCGCTGAAACGCGCAGTTCATGCTGAAAAGTATGACCGGCCAATGTTGCATGGTTGGCTTCGATATTCATCTTGAAATCCTTGTCCAGTCCGTATTTGCGTAAAAATCCTATTGCCGTAGCCGCATCAAAATCATATTGGTGCTTTGAAGGTTCCTTCGGCTTGGGTTCAATGTAAAAGTCGCCTTTGAATCCACGGCTTCTTGCATAATCCACAGCCATCCTCATGAGTCTGGCCATGTTGTCAAGTTCAAGTCCCATGTTAGTATTAAGAAGCGTCTCGTAACCTTCTCTTCCACCCCAGAAAACAATTCCCTCTCCGCCGAGTTTGATTGTGATATCGATATTTTTCTTGAGTTGTGCTCCGGCATATGCAAAAACGTCAACATTCGGAGAAGTTCCAGCCCCATGCATGTACCTTGGGTTGCCAAAAAGTTTAGCGGTTCCCCATAGGCACTTGATTCCTGTCTCCTTTTGCTTGTACAAAATATAATCCGAAATCTCATCAAGACGCTTGTTGGATTCATGAAGTGTCTCAGCTTCGCTTACCAGATCGTAATCGTGGAAGCAGAAATATCCTATTCCAAGCTTTTGCATCAGTTCAAATCCAGCGTCAACTCTGGCAAATGCAACTTCACTTTCTTTTGCCGCATTGAAGCTCTTGTCCTGAGTCCCTACACCGAACATATCCGCTCCTTCAGAACTCATTGTATGCCACCATGACATTGCAAACTTAAGGTGCTCTTTCATTGTCTTGCCTGCAATCATTTCGTCTGCGTTATAAAAATGAAATGCCATCATATTCTTGCTTGCAGGTCCTTCATAAGCTATTTTCTTAATATCAAATATTTCCTTTGTCATAATCTTCTACCAACCTTTCATATTCCTTTAATATTCTATTTTTCGTGTGTGTGCTCGTGAACACACTATAAATTATAACACCTGTTTTTGTTATGTCAATCTTATAAATGAGAATTTTCAAAAATGTTAATAAATATATTCATAAAAATATTACAAAATCCATTGATGATTCAAGTGAACTGTCGCAATAGACAAAAAGAGGTAAAAGTTCCTGACTCAAAGATTATTCATGCTACTTGTCCATCGTTCAAGGAAATAGTGACTTTACTGATGCAATAAAGCTAAAAGTTGCAAAAAAGAACATAACTACCGTCGCCAACATCAGAAAACACTGTGGAAGCTGATTTTGCAATGTCGCTCGGAATCTTACAATCTGAAATGGTGTTGAATCGTGCAAAAATACTATCTGTCTGTGTTGAACTTCCACTTTCCGGGTTAGCGTCGTATGTCGAGGCAATATACTGTCTATCCTTCAAATATGCTTGGAATTCGTCAAGGACTATTCCGTATTTTCTAATTATAAGTGATGCCGGTATTCCGACATACCTGATATGCCATGGTTCGAATCCCTTCGTCGTCTGCACTTCCTTGCCACTCAGGTATCTGATTATATATCCGTAGTTCCAGCAGTTCTTAGAAAGCCATATGCCAAATGTGGTTTTCGAAAATTCCTGTTCGAGGCCTGCATTTATAACTGTAATATCAGCTGTGTATCCGCCATGATGTTCGCTTGTGCCTGGAAATGCGATTAGCTGCTCCGTCTTAAGCTTTGCCTGTGCAAGCGTAAGTCCATTTTGCATGTGATAGTTCACTTTATTTTGAAAATACGTATTTTGAATTGCGTAACCACGGTATGTGTCCCTTATGGTTATGGAAGTCATGCCTTCGGATTTGGCTTTATTAAGCATTTGCATCATAGGGTCTATACATTCCGGTCTCATTCGGAATGGTGCCTTTTCACTTGGTCCAAACGGAGACGGATCGAATGTTTTAAGCTTTGAGGTGTCGTTTGTCTGCTCCTTTGTTAAAATGAATCTCGGGCTTATGATTCGGAGCTGTGATTTTACCGGTATATTTCCCATCGCTTCATTTTTGACCGTTGATATAAGCCAGTCTGATCCGCTTTTGTTAAGATTAATATGCAGCATTTCAATCTTTTGGTTGTTTTTGTCTGTACTCAGTGCAATCAGAACGCCGGCATTTTGCATTGATTCATTGCCAGTGTTTGCTATGGGTCTCATAGAAATTTTACCGTTTGCCTCACCTAAGTTAACAATGGATGGATTTGCATAGATAAGCATTTTGCACTGGGAAGAGTTTGTAAAGAGCGTCAGATTCTGCATTAATTCCGGCATTTGCCCTATCGGGACAGCGTGGAAATTTGCAGGAAGTGCGGGATTAAAATTCTCAGGAATTTTGACATCCGGAATTTTCGTGTCCACAGATGTGCTTTCACTTATTGATGATTTACTTGAATCAGTCTTTGACTGCGGAGTCAAAGTTACCGTCGGGGAAGGCGTTGATTCAATCTTGGACTGTGCCGATGAACTGTCTGTAACATTAGAAATAGCAGACACTCCAGAACTTTCACCACTACCTGACCCTTGCTTGTTACAAGAGGTTAATAGTGGAGTTGATAGCAAAGATATGATAAGCAAAAGACAAATCGCTGTTGTACGAGAGAATCTATTTCCTCTGTGCAACTTATTAAATTCTCGAACTATTCTGTGCAATGTTCTTATTATTATTTTCTGAATTATTTTTACAATTTGATTGAATTTTATTATTTTCACGGATTTGAGATTTACGTTTTTATTACTCATTATTCATTTGTCCTCGCTATTTATATTGATTTGGTTTTTGTAGATGTTATACAATCTATTATTATATCAGAATGCACTTACATTTTTCATAACTAAATATTTGTATTTTTTAAGTTTTAATTATTATATTATTATTACTGTTATTATCATTGGACCCGCTGTACTATTGTTTTCAGTCTTTAATTAATAACTGTGACCTATAGTGCATGTATAGAAGATGAGTATATTCTTTTCGGATTTTTATAGCATGTTTTTGCGGTAAAAAATAATGCCGGTAACCAGTGAGGTTACTACTGATATACCAACAATCAATGTGAATGCCCATGACTGCTGCGCAAACGGGAGTTTGACATTCATGCCGTAAATGCCCGCAACCATGGTGGGTATGGCTATAATAAGGGTAAGGGCTGTAAGTATCTTCATTATCTGATTGACGTTGTTTGATAGTACTGATCCAAATGCATCCATCAGAGCGTCCAGGTCAGAGTTGAAAATATCCGCCATTTCACTAGCCTGTTCTATTGCAACAACTGTGTCCTCCATCAGGTCGGGAGATTTAAAGAACTTATCATTTTCCTTTATATGCGTAAGTAATCTCTTCAAGCCCTTGAGAGAGGTGTTGATTGCAGTTAAGCTTCGCTGGTAATCCATAAGCTGGAAAATCTCATCGTTGTTTACTTTCCTTTTCATGCTGGTCTCTAAGCGTTCAGTATCATCATTGATTTGATTTAGAAATTTTATATACAAAACTGCAATTTCGTATAAGATTTCGAGAATTATAATGTCTCCATGTTCTGCGGTTGTTCTTTCATCATTCATCATTTGATTAATAAGTGGTATATTATGCTTGCTTACTGCGACAAAGCATTTGTCGTTATAGAAAAATCCTATTGGTGTTGTTCGCAGCTTTTTGTCATGAGTGGCATTGATTGAATGAGGCAGATCAACATAAACCGAAGTTATATGATTAAAGTGAATGCGTGTCAGCGCGTTCTGATCAAGAGCTGTTAAAAGTAAAGCTGTTTCGATTTTGCTTTTGATGGCAACTTTGTCAAATTCTTTGGCATCAGGTGCAACAAGTAAATATTTTGATATCGATGGTTTTCCACTTGCCTTTTTATTATTCTGATCATCATATTCGGTAAACATTTGCTATTAGCCTCCTGATATATTATTTTTATGAACATGCATATTCTTCTTGCTACTTCAGATAACATAAAAGGAAGCATGCTTATGTATTATTATATCACTAATAATACAACAATCATAAAAATCATATAAAAAGTGAATTAATCAATCTCGTCAATTAAAGGAATAGAATCCGATGCACCTTTTCTTGAGACTGCTATCGAAGCAGCCTTTGAGGATATTCTAAGTGACTCTTGAATTGACTTGCCGTTTGCAACCGAAGCAAGAAAATATCCTGCAAATGTGTCACCCGCTGCCGTTGTATCTACAACAGCAACAGGAAATATGTCCTGTGTATATGTAGAGTCGTTGTCGTGATAGACAACACCATCCTTACCAAGTGTTAGGACGACTTTCATTGCCGGATTGGATGTCACCAGTTTCTGAACTGTTTTAATAGGATCTGTTTCCTGTGAAAAATATGTCCCCTCTTCTTCGTTCAAAATAAGCCATGTGACATACGGGAGTATTTTAGTAAGATCCGGACTTACCGGAGACGGGTTGAGCATTATCCGGATACCTTTGTCATGAGCTGTTCTGGCGATGTATTCAAGACAGCTTATTTCATTTTGCAGCACCATTATATCGTCTTGATGAAAATGAGAAAGCACCTGTTCAGCATATTTCTCGGTTATTAAATGATTCGCCCCAGCATAAAGCAAAATGCAGTTCTGACCGTCCTTGTTGACTTGAATTATTGCATGTCCGCTTTGGCTGTCTGCCTGTTTGATAAAAGAAACATCAACATTGTTATCGAGCAACTTCTTGCGGAGAATCTCTCCATCCTTGCCTATGCAACCTGCGTGAAAGACCTCAAGACCCGCCTTTGACATGGCAATCGATTGATTAAGCCCCTTGCCTCCGCAAAAAATTTGTAGATCTTTTGAGGAGCGCGTTTCACCTGCTTTTACAAATTCTTCGACAAAGTAAACATAATCAATATTAAGAGACCCGAAATTCAGAATTTCCATATAACCTCGCAAAAATAAATATGTGCATCATTAGTATGCTGTAATAAATATTGGTAAAATATATTTTCAAATTACTTATTCGATTAATCAAATGTTATGTATTCGCATAATCATTATTAACAATCGGTCATCATTAAAAGTATTTTATAATATCAGCCAAACAAATTCAAATGGATTGTTCTATTTATATTCCGGCAGCCATCCATTGTGAGCTTCAATCAAATCGTCACACATTGCAACAATATCATCGATTGAAAGTTCTGAGCTTGTATGCGGGTCAAGCATGGCAGCCTGGTAAATGTGTTCCTTTTTCTTTGTTCTTGCAGCTTCAATTGTCATAAGCTGGACGTTTATATTCGTCATGTTAAGTGCTGCGCATTGTACCGGAAGATATCCGACTTTAAGTGGATGAACACCGAATGAGTCTGCTATGCAAGGGATTTCGACACATGCCTCTCTCGGCAGATTATCGATCAATCCGGTATTAATAACATTTCCCCCGAATTTGTATGGTTTGCCGGAAACAATGGCATTTATTATATAAGATGCATATTCTTCAGTTCTGGCATGGGAAAGCTCAGGGTTGTCAATCAATGAACCTTTCATGCTCTTCCAGCCTTCAATTTGTGCAACACAGCGTCTTGGATACTCATCGAGGGGTATGTTAAATCGTTCAATCAATTCAGGATATTTTGACTTGATAAAATATGGCGTATACTCTGAATTATGTTCACTCGACTCAGTAATATAGTATCCGAATTTGTGCATTAACTCGTGGCGTACCTTATCCCAGCCGGGAGCACCCTTCTCCAGAGATAGTTTCTTTATAGTCGGGTACAGGTCGTTGCCATCTTTGTCTTTAATATCTAAAAGCCACGCCATATGATTAATTCCGGCAATATTCCAATGGATATCGTCAGAATATTCAAGTCCTACACCTTCGACAAGTCCTTTCGCACACACTTGAACACTGTGACAAAGTCCTACAGTGTTAACTCCGGTATATCTTTGCATGTATCCTGTGAGCATTGCCATCGGGTTAACATAAGTTATGAACCATGCATTCGGACAGACTTCCATTATATCTGTCGCAAAATCCTCCATTACAGGAATTGTCCGCAGTGCCCTGAAAATCCCTCCGATTCCGAGAGTATCGGCTATTGTCTGCCGAAGACCGTATTTACGTGGTATTTCAAAGTCTGCAATCGTGCAAGGATCATATCCTCCTACCTGGATTGCATTGACAATAAAATTAGCACCACTTAATGCTTCTTTTCGATTGCTTATACCACAGTACTTCTTTATCACCGATGCCCCGCCGTTTATGTTTCTGTTAATTGCCGAAAGCATTTCGAAGCTCTCATTAAGTCTCAATTCATCGATATCGTAAAGGGCAATCTCTGCTTTCGATGTGTATTCGCCAAGCATGCAGTCTCCAAGTACGTTTCTTGCAAACACTGTGCTGCCAGCCCCCATAAAAGTAATTTTAACCATATTCAAAGTCCCCTCTCGAATTGTTGTATTTTGTGTCAGTGTAGTTTTGTCGGTTCCACTTTCTCATTATCGTTTGTCAGTCTCGGTTTGTCAGTGGCGTTTTTTAAGTTTCGTTTTGTCAGTGGCGGTTCGTCAGTGGCGGTTCGTCTTTATTTTGCACGAATTTTATTTTGTCATTTTATTTATCAAATCATTTTACAATGTTTATGTTATGTTAGCCATATAAATATTGATGTTTTATGTTGTCAATTTTATTCTTAATGTTGTTTTATGTTGTCAATTTTATTCTTAATGTTGTTTTATATTGTCGGTTCAATCTTTACAAACCGATTCTCCTCTACAGACCGGTTGGCCTTTAGACACATGAGTGCGCTTAATACGCCAGTCTCTAGTGGTGCACAGGATTTTTCAGCACCTCTCATGACATTGATGAAATTATTTAGCAGGACGGAATCCCCGCCGCTGTGGGTCATACTTGACGTATCGATTTTATATGTCCTCGTCTCAGGTTTGTGATGCATATGCACTTTTACTTCGTTTGTGTACCAGTCGAACTCTACCGTTCCATTGTAGCCGGCAAGTATTGCTCCGCGCTTTGCCGCGGATTTTTTGACAAAAAAGTTCTGCGTGTAAACCATGTGCATTCCCCGTGAGTATTTCACGAGCGCCGAACCAGAATCCTGGTTACCGGTGTCTTTTGCAAAAGCACACATATTGCCTTGAACTCCGTCATACGATATATGTTCTATATAAAAAGGGCTTTGTGGACAGGTTTCGTATTCATTGCATTTTTCGCAAAGTAAATTCTCTTCCTTGTCACCTTTGAATATCTGCTTGGAAATTGTTGCACATATTTCAATCGGGACATCCTGGAGCAGGTAATTTATATAGTCAAAATCATGGGTTGCCTTCTGTAAAAACAGGCCTCCTGTCTCCTTTTCGTTGCGATACCAGTTCTGGTAATAAACAGCACCGTACGGCACATAATTGAATGCGGCGACATGTTCTATCGCGCCAAGTTCTCCGGAATCGATAATTTTCTTTACCGCAGATAAAAGCGGCGTATATCTCAAAGGGAACGACACCACGACCTCACAAGGAAATTGTTCACCGGCTTCCTTTAATGAGATCAAATCCTCCATTGTTGTTGACACAGGTTTTTCGAGAAAAAGAGGAATCCCCTTCTTTAAAACTTTTATAGCATTTTCTGTGTGTGTCGAGCATCTGGTGCCGACCATTACTCCGTCGAATTTTTCGCTGTCAAGCATTTCGTCTGCAGAATCGTAGAAGTTGATATTTGTTGTTGATATTTTAAATTCTGTCAGCATTTTAATTACTTCTTCAGGGTCTTTTACATCGGTGACTGCAGTAAGTGTGACACCGAGGTTGAAGGAATACATGTCCCTTAATAAATTGCATATTCTGTTTCCACAGCCAATTACTCCAACTTTCAACATAATGCTTTCTCCTTTTTGGGCTCGCTTAAAAGCAATTTATTCAACTCGTCTTCAACTTTTGATGGATCCATGTCAGTAATCAAATAACTGTGTTTATTTGAAGTTGATTTTCGCCATGTTGTAACGCCCTTGTCATCAACTTTTATCTCGCCGTATTCGTGAATTTTCCAGAAAGGTGCTTCACCTCTTACCGCATAAAGAACTGCTGTAAGATCCCAGCTTTCACGGTTGCCGTTGCAATAGACCTCATAGCTTTTGCCGACCGGAGTAGCAACACTCCTGTCAATCAATGGCTTCCCGGTCAATATCTTTTGACCTATCTCATAACTTGACAATATTATCGGGACTGGTGAATTGTCAAAAACACCCTGAGCAGATTTTATGTCGGCTACTATGTTGTATTCACCTTCCATTTTTTCGTGTCCCCAGACCACGTCTCCATCCATATGGAAGAAGCCACCCATTATGACCATTTTGTCAACCTTTTGTGCCACCAGCTCAATTCCGTCAAGTGGGCTGAATTCATCTGCACCGCTTTCAAGTAGGTCATGAAGGTTGTTCAAAGGACCGATCGCCACTATCACAATGTTACCCTCGTCATCTTCGGCAAGAGTCTTCCTTAGTAAGGAAACCGCGTCTGGTGCGTCAGCCCGGGTATTGTATCCATGGGGAAAATTGTCGTATACGTATTTTGCATATGCACCTAATTCAGGGGCGTCCTTGAACCCGTCCTTCTTGTATGAGCCAATCGGCAAAGACCTTCCGTAATAGATATTTATTGCGTCTATGCAGCCTATTGCACAGTCAAGTGAAGTGCAGTGAGTTATAGCAAGAATCTGAGTCTCCCCAAGATCAGCAAGTGCATGTGCAACAGCAATGGCTCCTGCATCATCGCAATCCGCACCTAAATCTGTATCGAGTATCATTTTTACAATTTTGTTCATAATATTCTTTTCCTCTTTATTTTATACCACTCATCACGAGTCCTTTTGTAAAAAACTTCATTCCTCCGAAGTATATGGCTATTGTTGGAGCTGAAAACAACACACTTGCCGCCATTAGATAATGCCAGGGAATTACTCCGTGGCCTGACCTGAGGGAATTGAGTCCCAGTGACAATGTAAACTTGTCCATATCGCTGATATATATATTAGGGCCGATAAAGTCTCCCCACACTCCTACAAAGGTGAATATTATCAGTGTGGCGATAATGGGTATGCAATTCGGAACTATTATTTTTAATAATATATTAAAAGAACTGCATCCGTCAATATATGCCGCTTCGTCAAGCTCTCGCGGGATTCCCATAATAAACTGGCGCATCATGAAAATGTAGAATGGACTACCACCGATTGAAGGAATTATAAGTGGCAGATATGTCCCTATCCAGCCTATTTTATTGAACAGCGCATATGATGGAACCATTGTCACCGCCCATGGAATCATCATTGTTGACAACAGGACGTAGAACAGTATCATATTCGCTTTGCATCTGAATCTGGCGAAACCGTATGCCACCAAAGTGGAGCTTACCAGTATCAGTGCAATGTTCGAAAAGCAGATCATCAGAGTGTTTGCAATCCATTTACCCATCTGGTCAACCTGGAATAAAATATATCCGTAATTTTCAATCAGGTTCATTTTTGTCGGAAAAAGTGATGGTGGTATTGTTACTATTTCGGACTCCGGTTTGAATGAAGAAAGAACCAGCCATGCAAAAGGTATTATCGCAACACATGCAAGTGGAACAACGATTACATATAGTATGATTTTGGTGAGTTTCTTTTTTAGTCTGTAACCTTGATTGCTAAGCATTATTTATCACCGCCTTCATAGTACACAAGCGTGTTGCCGTATTTGAAAAATATCATTGTGAAGAACAGGACTATTACAAATACAATCCAGGCGTATGCGCTTGCCATGCCGAAGAACTTGCTCGTAAACGCCATGCTGTATATCTGGAATGTATAGGTCGTTGTGGCGTTGCCGGGGCCTCCCTGAGTCAGCACGAATATTTCCGAAAAAACCTGCAGACAGCCGATAATTCCGGTTATTACAATGTAAAACAAAGTAGGGCTGATCATCGGAAGAGTTACGAAGATAAATTTTTTGAAAAATCCCGCTCCGTCTATATCCATTGACTCATAAAGGTCCGGTGAAACGCTTTGAAGTCCTGCTATCAGAAGAGTGATTGTCGGTCCGATACCGGCCCATACGCTCATGATGATTATGGAGCGCATTGCCCATCCCTTGCCCAGCCAGTCAATTGCAGGAAGTCCAAACATTTGAAAAGCGCCATCCAAAAGGCCGAAATCCTTGGCAAACATATATTGCCACAGCAGTGCTCCGCTGATGAACGGCAGGACGCTGGGAAGATAAAACATGATCCTTAAACCGCGGCTGAATCTTATTATCTTGTCTAGCAGGACTGAAAGGAAAAGTGCAATCAACAGGCAGATCAGAACCCTGAAAAAAGTGAATGTGAATGTGTTTACAGTAGCGGCAAAGAAATCGTCCAGTCTCGTTGTAAAAATAGTGATATAGTTTTGAAGCCCAAGAAACTTCGGTGGTTTTAAAAGGTTGTATTTTGTAAGGCTGAAGTACATAGAGGCAACAAGCGGAATTATTCCAAAGCATAGGAATCCCACAAGCCAGGGACTGATGTATTTGAAAAACTGCCTTGTCTTCCGTCTCTCATATGCGTTTGTCTTTTTTCTAACGGTCAATGCGCCTTCGCTCATGCTTTGCTCACTTTCTTCGTAATAATTTAATCCCTGTTGTAATCAACTATTTCCTGAAGCTTGGTTTTGCCCTGGTTTATAAAATCGTTCATTGTTATCGAATTTTTAATGAGCTGTCCGCCAAGATTGCCAAGCTGGGCTTCAAAATCTGCTGCTGCACAAAATGGATTTGATGGTATGACAACTGTGTAGTTATTAGCTGCATCCAGGAACATTTCATTTATAGCTTTTACCTTGGGATCGGATACATTTCTGAAATATTGCTCTGAGTGAAGCATGTTTCCGGGAATGTTGTAGCCTTTTTTGGACTGGATTATACTGTAATCGGACATATGCCATTCTATGAATTTCCAGGCGGCTTCCTTGTTTCTGCTGTTTTTGGAGATGCTGAATCCTACAAGGCCGGCTGTCAAGACCTTGTTAGGTGACGATGCGGTAGGTACAGGTGGAGGTGCAACGCCGACATCAATACCATTTTCTAGCCACTTATAGTCAGTTATCATCCATCTTCCGCCAAAGTACATGGAGACTCCGCCGTTGCCGAAAAGATACGCGCCGAAATTAGATCCGCTGTAATCGCCGGTACCACTGTCTCTCATAAGTTTAAAGAAAAAGTCCAGGGATTTCTTTGTGTTGGTACTGGATAGGTTTATGTTATATGATGAGTCAAACCATGTACCATTATTTTGAACCATGTACTGTACCATCTGCTTATATGGAACGAAATCCATCAACAGACCGTATCTCTTGATTGTTGTGCCTTCCTTGACAGTTAGTTTGTTCATCAATGCATAGAATTCATCCCAGGTCATCGCCTTTGTCTTGCTCGGATATGCAATTTTTGCATCGTCAAAATGCTTTTTATTGTACAGAAGCATATAGTCCGGTGACCAGTCCTTTATAATTGAATAAAGGCTGCCGGATCCGAGTTTGGTGCCGTCATAGCGATATGCCTTGCTGTTGATCGGCCAGAGCATCGACTTGGTGAACTTGGTGCTTGATGCGATGTATTTGTCAAGCGGTTCAAGTTTGTCTGCTGTCAAAAACGACATGACCTCGCCGGGTTCCATCTGGAATATGTCGGGTTCCTGTCCTGAACTCATGAAAGTCAGAAGGTTCTGAAAATAGTTGCTTTGCGACGTTTCAAATCTTACCTGGATATTGGGGTATTGCTTGTTAAAGCTTTTTGCAAGTTCAGCCTTGTACTCGTCAATCTGCTCTTTAGATGCCCATGTATAAAACCTTATACGTCCGCTTAATGTTTTGTTTGGGACAGTAGTGACTGTGGGAGCCGAACTTTTCGTAGAAACGGAAGTTACGGAAGTGTTAGAGGCATTGGTTGAAACATTTGATGTGGATGCAATACCACTCTGTCCGGTGCTTGCATTCGAATCTGTACTATCGTTCGAAACAGCTTCAGACTGAGCATCAGATGATGATACGCCACTCCCTGTTGCCGTATTTGGTTTGCATGATACAGCTGTAATGCTTAATATCATGGACAGTAGTATACATAACAGTCCTGTGCTCTTAGTAAACGGTCTTTTGTTTTTTCTCATAATAATCAATCCTTCCATTCTCCTAATAATAATGTTAATGCTAATGATAATATTAATTTAACTCTTAATTATTTTGATTTGCATTTTTGTATCATTCTGTTTTTGTATTTTGTTTTTAATGTAATATTTTAAATTCTTTTGACTATAATAACAATCTCTTGACTGATTCTGGATTTTCTGACTAATTATATTATCCTCTCAGTTATTCCGAAACCCTATTGCTTCACGATAGTTATGTCATCGATAGCAACCGCTGCATCTTTGTGAAAACTCCACACAAGAGTATAGTCATCGAAATTTTTCAGTGTGAATACAGATTCGATTGTTCCTGTATCCCCGGGCATACCGGTAAATGTCTTGAGACCGACATCGGAAGCCACTTCTCCGATGTTGCTTCTGGCAAAGAATAAAATATACCCGTCTGACTGCGTTCCGCGCAGGATTTTATACTTGAATGTGACCTTGTAAGTACCATTTTTTGCCAGTGGTATAGCTCCTACATCTGTATTTAGGAATTCATGCCATTCTTCACCTTTCATAGCGGATGCCGCTACTGAATATTTACCGCTGATTACGATATTGCTCTGCGATGTAACTATTGCACCCTGTCCGGCAATTCTACCATCATTGCACAGCGACAGTGGCAGGCTTCCACCTTCAAAATCTATTTTGCCGTTGAATGCTGACGGTGCGCCAAGTTCTGTAATGACAATATCATCAGCGGATATCGCCCCGCCGTTGAATATTCCGAAAATTACAAATCTGTCATCATAATTACCGGTATTGAAAGAGTATCTTCTTATTCCTGTAGATCCTGCCGTACCGGTCCATGTGGAGAATCCTGTGTCGGTTACAGCTCCGGTGTCTGTGTATCCCTTGGTGCTTCTTAATGTCGTGTAATAAAAATTGCCGGCTTTGCCGTTTTCGAGAATTTTGTATTTGAATTTTATTTCATAGTTTGTATTTTTCTTGAGTTTTATTAATTTTGGATTTGAATGTGCATACTCGAACCATTCGGAGAAGTATTCCTGACGTCCTAAAAGCGAATATTTTCCTGAAATGAGTTCGCTAGCTGCATGTGTCAATCTACCCCAGTTGCTTGCTCCCATGGTAAATGGCGTTGCTGCAAACTGTCCCTCTTCAAAGCCTTCCTGCACAGGCCAGGTAATCTTTTGTACTCGTGGCTTGTTGATGGTCACCTTTTCCATTTTGCCACCCGAAATTACTGAACCTGCCGCCCTTTCAACAAGAACTATGGAATCGATTGAACACATTCCGCTATGTCGTATTCCGAACACAAGTTCGAACCCGCTTTCATCGCCCGTTCTGAAATCAATATTCATATTGACGGCAGGTGTGTTGGGATTTTCGAGCCATTTAGCTATAGTCCTGGCATTTACAGATCCATTTACTTCATCACTCAATTTCAGATAATAATATCCACCGGACCTTGTCTCTGTGAGCGCTTTGAATTTGAATGACAGTGAATAATTTGTATTCGGCTTCATTTTGAATACATCCTGGTTGGTCCTTGCCATGTCGATATCGTCAAAGTCCGCTATATTCATCACCATTGCATCCTTGCCGTCAAGCAGGTAGTTCTTTCTGAATGCCTCTTTTACATTGTCTTCTATCTGGCGTTTCATCTCAGAACTTGCGGATGTAACACCAAAGTCTATCGGAATTATCGGTGAGGTTTCATTTATAAGACCATCGTCAAAGTCTTCTCCTACAGCTTTTACTTTTTTGACTACGAAATCATATGCAGTAAAGCTTCCGTAATTGATTGACCCCCAATCAGCCTTGTAATCACTGAATGCATCAAGTTTCGTTATTACTGTCTTGGTTCCGGCAACTCCGGATACGTCCTGCCATTCCGTAAGGCCTTTAGTGGAATTGATTCCACCTTTTGATGTTGTCAGCTTGAAATAATATCCGCTGGTATTGTCGCCGAAAACATAATTTTTGAGGCTGAAACCGGGTTTGTATGAGAAACTGATTTGATAAGCGGCACCGGATTCGAATTTATAGGATTTCATCTCGGTTGCACTTAACTTTTTGGGAAGAGCTGCTGCCTTCGGGTATGACTTGACATTTACTTTTCCGATTATATAGCGGTCAGATCCGTCATTCCCCTCAATACCGAGTTTGATGGCAGGTGTGCCTTTTTCGTTGACAAGGGCTACAGCGATTTTGTATGTGCCTTTTGCCATGGATGAAGGTATTTTTATCTCGCTTCTGATATTGTGTACATTCCCGTAAAGGGCGATTGTCGGGTCAAAAGAATTATCAATATATGATAACATTTCTTTTCCAGAATCATTCAAAAGATATACCTTCATCTTGTATTTTTGCCATAATCTGCCCATTGCGTCATTATACCAGGCTGTGTCGAGTTTAAGCGTTCCACCCGGAGCTATCTCTGAGTTGAATTCAGCCTTGTCGACAACCAGGCGGTATCCGAACCATCTGTTACCCATATCGAGCACCCAGTGGTTTTCTTTTGCCTGATCGATTACTGCTGAAGGAACCCATCCAAGAACGGTTGAATAATTGGGACGCATCTTGTAAATCATGGCGTTCATAATATCTGTCAGTGTATACCCGTAGACCTCGTCTCTGTGTTCATAGTATCCACCGAAAAATTCTCCGAGGTTGGGTACGCGCTTGCCGGATCTAAGTACATCGGCAAAAAGATGCTGGTCATGTTCAACAAGTGCTGTTGCGATTCCGTCACGCCTGAATGCGATTTCCGGCTGTTTCATGGCATAGTCAAATGCAGACCATTTAAGGAAGTCAGCATATTTTTTCGGATATTTTACCAGCGGGGTGATTTCTGATTTGAATTCGTACGATGCGCTTACTACAAGTAATTTTTTACCCTGCCATTCTTTAACCCAGGTGTTTACAATGCTTTGCAGTGCTGCAATTCTCTTATCGTATGAATCATAGCTGTAACCGCTGTGCCATTCTCCCCAGATTCCATATCCTCTAATTTCAACTACATCAATTCTGGAGTTGCTTCCATATCTCTCCATTAGTTTTCTTAAGAAAAGTCCAAGTCTTTGTTGATAAATCGGATTAAGATAGTCATGGACCTTATTAATGGATCCTGATTCCATTATTGTTTGAGTAGGAACATTATATTTTGTGGAAAGCCATTCAGGTGCACCAAGTCTGGTATACGGAAGAAGCAGATTGTCGGTACATATTCTAAAATTAATATATTTCCCTTTAGAAGTCCAATAATTGATAACAGCGTCTGTCTGAGACCAGTCATATACGCCGTCTTCCCTTTCAATCATAGCCCATGAAGTAGATAAGGAAATATTTCCCACTTCTGGCATGTCTCCACTCCAGCCCAGGTCAAGGTGTCCTTCATAAGTTGGTTCTTCAAGCGCCACCCATCCCATTCCGGGGTTGTTTAACAATTGTTCCGATCTTGTGGGGTAATAGGTGCTAACACCGCTTATGCTGACTGGTTTATCTATAACAATGGGTGTATCCTCGCCGGATTCAGACTGTGAACTTGAAGATGCATCGTTTGTTGAGTTCTCAGAAGCGGAAAAGTCAGTTGATGAACTGACATCAGACTGGCTGTTTTGTGACGAACCGCTTGATTTAATCGAGGAGCTTCCCGATGATCCATTGGAGTTTCCACTGTTTTGAAGGCAGGACACCATCAGCACAGTGCTTACAAAAAGACAAATCGAAACAGCAATCATTTTCTCAAATCTTTTGATTTTATTTCTTAACATTGTTTCTCCTCCTGATGATAAAATAAGTGCTTCCTCCGACTAAAGTGAATACCATTACCACAATGGCAATAATTAGAGGGACGTTTGGAGGTGTTGTTTCTTCGTCGCCATTTCCAGTAGAACCTGATGTTACTGAGTTGTTTTTCGATCCCGAATTCGAGGATACTCCCGGCTCGTTTGAAGATGAGTCAATTTCAGAACTTTCATTTAATGATGATTCCTCACTGATCGATGTTTCACTGCTTTCGTCTATAGAACTTTCATCGGACCCGTCTGTCGAATCTGCAGATATAATCTGTCCAAAGACAATTGTCTTGTTAATTACTGGAGAAACGTTTTCGAATCCTGTACCTGCATCATCATGTGCTGTCGTCTGGTCAAGTATTGTATAATCAGGTTCTTCGCGAAAAATTACTATTTCGTTGTCTTCACGTATTATATTCTCGCCAAGTCCGGCCACTCCTGAGATTGAAAAATCACTTATGAGGACTGATGCGGTTCCCGTCTCCAGCCCGGTGACATTATGTATTCCAAATGCTATATAGCTGCCTGAGCTGTTGTGATTTGTGAAGGAAATCTCGGCGTAACGCTTTCCCCCACTTTCTGTTATGGTTGCAGAATCTATTTTGTTTGTAAAACTTGTGACAAATTTATAGTTTTTATCTATTCCGATAAAAATATCATCTGCCGGAAGTCCGGAAGAATTTTTGATAAGAAATGTTAAAAATCCGCTGCCGCTTGGCGGAGATTCGATGTTAAAAGCGAACCGGATTTTGTATCTGTTACCCGGAGTCAGAACCACTCTTCTGTTGTTGGTCTGCATGTACTCTGTCCAGTCGCCTTCATATGGAAGGCTTCCTCTGACAGCAGTGTTGTTGTCAATTAGCTCACCTTCGCCTCCATTGCTGGTTAAAGCCATTGTAAGGAGGCCACTTGCACCAATCAGATCCGGAGCCAGAACCTGCCATTTTACGGCGTTTTCATCTTCTTTAAGAACCAGAAAGTCATCCATTACGATTGTAGCGGTGCCATCTGTTTGAATAAGCATGTAGTCGCCTTCTTCGAAATTTTTAACGAGGAAGGAAGCAGTCACTATGTCGCCTTCCTTAGTAATCGAGTATATTGCGTCCGGGCTAGTATCAACTGCCGCGAGTGTTTTGGGATCCCAGTGCACCCAGTAGGTGAATCCATTATCCTGTTGATTAATCTGGAAGTAGAGGAATTTAAGATTAGCTGATTCTGTCAGCTTGTATTTAAATGAAATTACTGACTGCGACCCGGCAGCAAATTTGAGTTCTGTATGTGTGGAACCCAGCAAAGCATCAATGGCAGGTGTGAATGCAGTGTATTCCAATGAAATTCCGTTGATTGAATTTGCAGAATCTATAAAATTCAATTTCTGACCTGCATGCCAGAAATATGTGTTCTGATAAAGATTGTCCGGCTTGGTACGCGATGAAAGTGTCAGATTGTCAAAACCCTCCTTGTATTGGATTGTGGTTTCGCTGGCCTGATTCAAAGTAATCTCGTCGAAGCTTATCTGTCCATTTTGTCCTGCGCCTTTGAATATCAGATATGAATTGTCAAGTGTCGCTTCAAATATGAATGAAGCATAACAATATCCCCTGTTATCGTTTCTAATCATATAAGTTGCACCGATGCTGGAATCTATCACTTCAAATGTGACAGGATTGAAATGAACCCAATAACCGAAACTGCTGTCATTTTCGTATTCAAAAATCATTTTGTCAACATCGGTATTGGTTCTGTATTTAAAAGTTGCTATATATTTTTTCCCTTTTTCCATCGCTAGTTCTGAAGCAGATGATCCGAACAATACTGTATCATTGTCCGAGCTCAGAAGGTAATCAATCATTTTGCCACCGGCTATAACATCAGTTGTTGCAAAGGCAAGTGACGGGGCGCTGTTCCAGAAAGCAGTTTTCCGGAAAAACTCCAGACCCCTGTCCGGTGCAGCAATATCTATTGTTTCAAACCCTTCGGTTACAACTGATTCTCCGGATGTCACGTCAATTGTTCCCGAACTGACTCCAGTCTTTCCAGGCATCACAGGACCGGGGTCATCTGTTATCCTGGTAAGTGTAACATCATCCACTGACATTGCTCCCAAGCCGTTTATTCCAAATCCTACCATTAATTCGGCGTCTGATGAAGTGAACATCAGAGTTACTGTGTAGGTGTTGTCTGCGATTTTAGTTATTTCGTATGAACCGTTTTGAGTAAGTACAACGCTTTTAGGTGTTACCGTTGTAGCGTTTGCACCAAGCCAGTGAATATATGTGGGCCAGTTTCCGCCTGCGGTGGTCTCGATCTGCATATAATAGCGGTCGGTCTGGGCAACACTGAATTCTTTAATTGTGGCTTGTAACTTGTACGAAGTGTTCTTCAATATAGGCAATTCAGATGGCGAAGTGGTCGATACAAATGTGTTCCAACCGCCATCAGTATTGTCGTAATACATTGATTTTGTTCCGGTTATGACTTTATTCGATTCTGTAGTGATCAAGGAATTACCATGTCTCACCCAAAATGCCGTGTCATTGAAAATATCTGTCTTTCCCTCAAAATTCTCAGTCCAGACAGTCTGCTCAACTGTCATGGCTGAAATATTAATATTTGAAAGCCCTCTGAATACGGTCAATGTAAGTAACGCTACCAGGAATAACGCAAGCAGTCTTCTTCTCTTTTCGGGTATGCTAAACCTGTAAATTCTGTTCAGTAAAACAATATGGCTGATTTCTCGAGGGAAAAACTTGTTTTTCATTCGGGTTATCTCCTCTTTTGGTATTTGTTATTTTTCTAAAATTATTTTACTTAAAGTATGCCAGTAATTAGTGCTAATTTAATTTTAACACTAATTACTGATACTATGCATACAATTGATACTTAAAATGGCAATTGATGATTTGATAATTGAAGCAATTATATTTGCTTTAGGTCAATTGACAATCAACTGAATGTTCAACATATGGCTCTTAATCAGTCCCAGATCAGCAACTGTGACACCATTTATTCCGTCAACGTCTGCAGCTGCAAGTCCATCACCGGTAAGTGTGATAAGTGTCACCAGATGTTTTTTCAACGTAATAAGATCGCTGATGCTGATTTTGTTGTCCTGATTGACATCGCCTTTCATTATCGGTTGTACTACATTAAACGTTACATTTGCTGTAAAATTTGTTGTTGTATATCCGTCATTTACACTTATTGTTATCTGCTCCGTGCCTACAGCGTCTATGTTGGCTACATAACTGAAAGATTTTCCGTCAGGTGCAACAGTCATTGTTCCTTTAGCTGTTAGACTATCGTATGTGTATGTGAAAGTACTGTCCTCAGGGTCTGTGACATTGACTGTTCCGTTATAAGTTTCGCCGGGGTTCACGCTGAAACTTACTGTTGTCGGATCTATTGAAGGCGCTGTATTCGATGTAACAGGCGCTGCTGCTGAATAGCTGGGAGCCGTGCTGCCTTTGTAAAGCGCTATATCATCGATTGAAAGATATCCACCACCATATGCTCCGATAAAAAAGCTGTCGAAACTTGCTGCGTAGTCAAGAACAAAAGTAACTGTAACTATTTTACCGGCTCCGTCATTCTCAACTTTGTATTGCGAAATATTAACTAATTTGTCCATCCACGTGGCTTGCAGGTTATTGTCCATACCGATAAACATATCTTGTGCAGTTCCAGGAGCATCGAGCATAAGGTAGAAAAAATGCGTCGTTGTCTGCAACACTTTTGCTCTGAACTTTACTGTATATGACTGCCAGCCTGGTGCACTTGTCAAAGGTGTTGTAAGAAGCCCTGCCCATGCATCAACAAACGTATTTGGATAACCTGCTTTTACGGATTTGTTGCCGTTTAATACTTCTGAAGTTCTTCCAATCAATCTTGCTGTGCTGTCATCAATTGTTCCAAGCAATGCAGAGTCATATCTTGTCTGATATGCTCCAAATCCGCTCTCAAAGCTGCTTCCGGCAATGAGCTGCTGTCCGTTTGGACGCTCGTATGACGGTACATTCTGTCCTGCAAATATTGAAAAGTCATCAATGGTTAAGCTGGCAGTTGCAGAGAGTACTTTGGCTTCAAGTTGAAAATACGTATTGGGTCCATTTGTTGCGGTAAAACTGTATTCGATGTATTTATATGTTCCACAATCCTGATAGTAGCTTGAAAGTATGTTTTGACTATCCAGTGTATTTCCGTATCCTGCATCAATCTGCAGAAAGCTGTCCCTAGCCCAGTTGCCATTGTTGTGCTGAGCCATGTGCAGATGAAAAATATCCGTGCTTCTGTACTTCATGGCTATCGTATAAATACCGCCGTCGTCCATTGCAAAATCGCCAACGGAACTCCCACCTAATATTGTCCATGTAGCTACAGTGGGTGTGAACTTAAAAGAACGCGATCCATTGATTGCATCCGAGCCTGTTACATAACTTCCTGCACCTTGTTGCCAAAGTATTGTGTCACTGAAAAGTGAACTTCCGAACTCCATACCGGCCTGATAAATAAGCTGTGTCTCTCCTGCGGCTGCTACAGGAACAAATATTGATACAGTTGTGATTAACATTGAAGCAATAAGAACTAGCGAGATTGATAGCAATTTTGTCATTTTGAATCCTCCTCTGTTTAATGATAGTTTCTCCATTTTGAACCCTCCTTCTGCTAACTTTTTTGCATTATTTATATTTCTATTTCGATTGAATCCAACCTTTTAATTCATAACTCCTTTTATATCAATTGCATCAATGTATGTATTTGTGTTTTCAAGCAATGTGATCGTGACCGAGTGTGAGGTGTTCGAAAGTACAGGGCTTGTAAACACATCAGCCATGTATGCGCTGTTATGAGCTGTTGTGTATAGGTTTACAGTATATTTTGTTCCATCAATATTCACTTCAATTGTACCTTGTGATGGCGAACGGTATCCAATAATACGGAATGCCGTACCGGTAAAGCTGAATTGTGCGGTTGATCCTTTAACATACGATTTCCTCGCCCTGTTGAGAGTAAATACATTCGATAGAGCTGTCGCCTGTGTTATCCAATTTCCCTGATATGTTATTTTCGAATTGTTCTGTTCATAGCGTGTGCTGCCTGTCATGTCGGCCGGAGTGAATCCTGCCTGATTTTTGAGCCTTATATTGAGTTCGTCAATAATTATTCTTCCGGAATAGTTACTGTCGACCTCATGTATGCCAAAATCCATAAGCAGCGTGTTGCTGGTTGGTGTAATTTCAAAAGAATAATCCTTGATGATACTGTCTGCAACATTTTCAAGATTAGCTGAGAAAGGCCATACGTTGGAATCCTTTTCTTTCATATCGATATAAAAACTTCCGCTTGCTTTCTCAAGAACCTTATACTTGAAGCTGATTACATATGTTGAACCGCTGAGGAATTGAGTCATAGTCGGCTGCGTTCGTGCATAGACAAAAAATCCTGTGTCGATATAATCAGCTGCTTCAATTGTGCCCAATAGCGAAGATTTACCTGATATGACTTCGCTTCCCTTGGTTGTCATCTTGCCCCATCTCCAGATAAAGGGGTCGATTATCGAGCCTGTAAACGACATTGACTCAAAACCTTCTCTTGCAGGTATCGTGCCACTCGGAGCCGCGGGTGCTGCATTTCTTAGTGAAGTGTAGTTCGACCCTGTTATATAGTTCCCTGCGCCGTTATCAACAACGATAACATTGTCAATATAGTATTTTCCATCATTATGCATTCCAAATGTCAGATTTTGGACAGAAGAACCTGTAGATACGTTAAAAACCTTGTTGTTTTCGGCTGCATCTTCTCTTTCATACCATTCAAACGCCCTGGCAGAACCATAATTGACGTACATATATGCACCTATTCCGGTGTTGTCCTGTGGAAGTGAATTGGTTCCGTTAGATCCGGAAGTGTAAGCGGTCATGGTTTTTGTCTTGAAAGAGATTGTATAATTCTTATTTGCGGCAAGAGAAATGCTGGCGCCACTCTGATCGCCGGTTGTTGCTGTATGAGATATCTCAATACGGCTGTTTGTTCTTACAGCGCCGTTAGAAGCGGTTCCTGATACGCTGAAGGCTCCAAGCGATGAATTGAAGTCATATTGTGTAGCTGAAACTGTTCTTATAGTACAGTCACTTGGTGTTATTGTTCCAAAATTTACAGACCCGATTTCTACTTTATAATTAGCATCATTTCCTGTTGTAAAAATAAAGCTCTTATATCCGGTCTGCTGTGATACATCCTGCCAGGAAGATGTAAACGCTGTGTTTCCACCGCTTTTGACTGCAAAATAGTATCCATTTGCATTATCCGCAATAAGGTCAAAGCTTGAAAGGGTTTTACCCGGGAGATATTTGAAGGATACCTGATATGATGTATTGGCGGCTAGGGCTGTTTGAGAAAGTGCAGAATAAGTCAGCAGTGTCTCACCGTTAAGGGTTGCCGGTGTACTGTTCCCGATAATAACATTGCCTATTGAATAAATTTTTGATGTGCCTATCTCGCCTGCATTGCCAAGTCTCGTCTGAGGAACATGATTTGTGTTGTCCACTATGGCAACTGCAATCTTATATGTATTGCCTGTTACGTTAGAAGGGATGGCAAAATCTGTTATAAATTCAACCTGTTCACCGTTTAGTACCGAAGTGAAATCACTCTGTGCATTTACTGTAGATGCAATGATATTATTGCTTATATCCATCAGATAAACGGCCAGTTTATGGTCGTACCAGAAACGTCCAACTCCGGAATTGCTGAATGCCGTACGCACTTTAAGCGTACTTCCCGCATTGATTCCACCGGAGTATTCGGCCTTGTCAACCGCCAATCGATATCCCATTTTTTGGTTCGTCCTGTCAACATATCCTGTCTGATTTGAAACAACCTTGACAGCTTCAATCGCTGTCCATCCTACAATTGTTGCATAATTTGGTCTCAGTTTGAAAATCATGTCATCTGTTGCCGTTGTCCAGTTTCTGTTCAAGGCGTTTGCATCAAGATTAGCTGCATTTTGCTGAATTTCTGCCATCAAAGGTAATTTTTTGCCTGATTTAACAAATTCTGCAAGTAACTTTTCATCTGTTTTATAATAAGAAAATCCGTCACGTCTGAAACTCAGACTCGGCAGCTTCATGCCGTAATCAAATCCTGACCAGCTAAGATAATTGGCATAGTTTCTCTTAGCATCTGTTGATGAAGTGTCATATGCTCCCATATACTCGCCGGCACAGCTAAGAACCATTACCTTGCCTTTGGAAGCGAACGCGGTGACCCACTTTCCGATTATCGCGGTCAAATTGCTGATTCTCTGTGCGGAGCTGTCAAAAGCGACTCCCGAATGCCATTCACCCCATGGTCCGTACCCTCTGATCTCCACAACCTCGACATTTTTGTTGTCGCCATATTTCGCGACAAGTTTGGCTAGAAAAGTGTCCAGTGCATTCTGATAGTCAACACCTCTGACATCAACCATCTTAACGGTATTGACGGGCAGGTTGCCGAACTCGGCTGCAACGTCGGTTCTGGTCACATAACTTACATTCACCCAGTCAGGTACACCTTTATATGTATACGGCAAAAGAAGTGTGTCTGTGCATATTCTCAAGTTTATTTTTTTACCTTTGGCAACCCAGTAATCTATTGTGTTATCTATTGTTGAAAAATCATATTTGCCTTGTTTGGGCTCGATTAAAGCCCATGAAGTAGAAAGTCCTACAGTGCCTATCTCTGGAAAATTGCCGCTGTTGCCTAAATCCGGCTGTCCTGCAAAAGTGGGTTCCTCTAAAACTACAAGGCCCATTCCGTCATTCCCTAGATTGCCAGAAATTTTCTGTGGATAAACTGTAACCACATCGCGTTGAATGTCAACTGCCCAGACTGCAATCACTGCTGAAATAATAATTGATAAAGTCAAAACATAAGCAAGTACTTTAATTGGTTTTCTCATCATCATAATCATTCCTTTCTAATTATACGTTTGCCGTATCACTACAAAAATCAATATTATATATATCCCTCTATTGTGTATTATGACAATAATTTATGGATATTATAATACAATTATGTTGATGTTATTTGCACTTATGTTGCATGCGGATTTTTTATATGATATTATGTTGATTGATATTGCACTTATGATGTATATTTATCACATATATGATATTATGATGTTAATTCAGTTATAATACTTGTAATTGGAAGGAAATAAATGATATGGATTACAAATATTCGCTTTATACCATGGATGTTAGACCAAGTGCGGAGTTGTCAGTCTATCAGTTCGGTTATGAGACTTGTCTCGAGGGACAAAGCTATGGTCCTACGATTCGCGATTATTATCTGATTCATTATATTGTAAGTGGCAAGGGCAGTTACACTGTAAATGACAAAACATATGAGCTTGCAGAAAATGATGGATTTCTGATCCCTCCGGGTGTAAAAACATTCTATTGCGCTGATACCAATGAGCCTTGGACATATTACTGGGTTGGGTTTAATGGGACAGAGGCAAAAAGGATATTAAATCATGCGCATTTGAATGAACATAATGTAGTTTTCAACTATAAGATCGACAATAGACTGATTGATATTCTGTATACCATCACACAGACTGTCAATGCCGCAGAGAATGTCGAGTATTCGTCGCTCGGGTATCTTTACCGGTTTCTAGCCATCCTTATAGCCAAGCATAACCTTGAAGACGAGACCGGCAAAAAGTCATCTGAATCATATTCTTCAAGAGCCATCAGGTATATCGAAGAAAATTATACGAAAAATTTGAAGGTTTCAGATATTACCAAAATGCTAAAAATTGATCGAAGCCATCTTTTCAGAATTTTCAAAGAAGATCTTCAGATATCGCCTCAACAATATATTCTAAAGTTTAGATTGAACAAGGCCTGTACCTTGCTTCGTTCCAGCAATTTTTCGCTCGGAGAAATCTCCGAACTTCTGCAATTCTCAGACCCTATGTACTTTGCAAGAATATTCAAAAAGCACCTGAATATAAGTCCTTCCGCCTATAGAAAACACCCGTTTGAAAGTAATATGGACATCACAGGAAATATTCAGAAGGTAGACTAGATGGATTAGTTAGATAAAATTAAATAGATTATATATCATACAAAGCTGTCATCGAGACTGGTAAAATTTTAAATAGTCTAGCATAAAACCATTAATGAAGTACCTTATCAAATATTTATATAGCATTGATTCTTACGCCGCGTACTCACCGTCATATCCTACAAGAACTGCATCCTTGACACCGGCGATAGAAGAAATTTCATTTACGAAAGCTGTATTATCGCCTTTGATTCTTACTTCAACGGTTAGCTCGATATTACGATTGGATACTGTCTTGGACTTGAGTGAATAGTGAAGCTTGTTCAGAATAACCTTGACCTTGTCGTTCGCCTCTTCTTCGTAGTGGACAACAAATATGTATACAGGGTCTTTCATCTTGAATTTAGTGAATACCAATAGTATGATACCTACAAAAAGCGAACCTATTATCGCTATCGGATATGTGCCGGCACCAGTTGTAATTCCTGCTACTATAGCCCAGAACATAAACACTATGTCCAGCGGATCCTTTAGAGCAGTTCTGAATCTGACAATACTCAAAGCACCTACCATACCAAGTGACAGGACAACGTTGGTACTGATGGTCATGATAACAATGGAAGTAAGAACGCACATCAATAAAAGTGAGAGGTTGAAACCGTAGTTGTATACCACTCCTTTAAAAGTTGTCTTATAAATATAAAAAATAAATAACGCGACTGCAAGTGCTATTAGCAGATTGAAAAAAACATCAAAACTCGAAATCTTCGAAAATGTCTCGAGCTTGCTTATACTTTTCTTTATAATATCTGTAAAATTAAGGACACCATCCATATTACATACCTCTTAATAAATATTGTTTTTCTTTACTCTGCACATTAAATATTTCGAAATGGCACATCTCTCATGAGATGAAATGCTCAGAAGACCTCTGATAAATTGTGGAAGGAACTCATCGAACTTTACCTCGAGTATAATGGTCGGTTCGCCAAATATACCTACAGAGGACAAATCCTTATTAAAAATGTCATTTGAATTATATCCCACGGATAATTCTTTGTCAAACGTGATGCGCACATCCCCCGGATTATATATATATGCTTCACGCCTATAATCTACAATAACTTTAGGCCTCAGCATTCCGCCGATTACTCTTCGGTAAAATTCTTGTTTAAGCCCTGTTTCATTTGACAAAAAATCATAATCCCCGTCCATGATCTTATTATACTCGGCAAGAGTAAGTGAAACAGAATCCTTGCTTATATACTCTCCGAATTTGGATTTGCATTCAAGCTTGATTATATTAGTGCTGAAGTCATAAATTCTGATTCGGTATTTTTTGCGTTTGAAAACGCCATAATTTTTCTCGTAAAGTGAACTGTCGTACATATCGTCAAAATACAGGCTCCTGATATGATAATTCCCGTTCTCGTCAGCATTTTGGTCAAGATTTATAATGGGTCTTATCCTGTTTCGAAGACTTTCATACTCTCTCTCGTTGATATAGTATTTTAGCTCATGTCTTAGTGGTTTGCCTTCAAATTGCATAATATCCTCATTTTATAACCAGTTGTTTGACTCCGAAATATCTGTTGGAAAAACCATCTTCATATACATCGAACGCCTGCTGTGTATTGCCTTTGGAGTCCTTGACTGTAACCTTCCAGTAGTAGGTACCGGGCGCGATATTGCCAATATTGACAGTATTCCCTGTAAGATTTGTGTTGCTTTTTATTGTATTTTTGAATGATGGATCGTATGCCATGCTAAAGTCATACTTCAAATCATCTCCCTGGAAATCATATGAATTATCCCAGGTCAACGAATACAGACCATCGCTCTTTGTTGCGTCTCCAAGATATATCGGCATAGGATTCTCAATGCTTTTCAGGTATTTTTGAAGGTTTGCGGCCGGATGATTTTCGAGTCCCCAATATTCTTTGTCATAGTCCGCTACAGAAGCAGGAAGTCCACCAAGGTCGGGTGATACTTTTACTATTTTGGATACTATTGGATAATAGCCTTGTAGCAGTTTATGTGTATTTTCTTTGTTTATTATTTTACTAACCGCTTGAACTCTCTCAGTGAGTTGTTTTAAGTTGTCAGGAATCTTCAAGAATCTGCTTATCAGAATATTCCCCCAGTAATTGGAGACTCCACTCTCCCAGCTCCCCTTCAATCTCGGGGCATGTCCGGCTTGGGTTTCCCAGCCCCAGGCTCCATCATAATCCCATTGCATAAAATACCATTTATCGGAATTATTGGGACTGTAAATCATAAAATTCTGTGTCCTGGTATCGATATTCCCCATGATAATATTCACCGATAGCCATGTAAGTAAATTATTTCTGTCAAAATGCGTGGCCACAATATCGTTTATATCCGAACCGAGGTTATTAACTTCATCCAGCATTTCAATAAGCTTGGAATGGTCCTTGGTAGTTTTAATGGAAAGTCTTTTCTCAAATTCAGCTCTTACATATCTTGGATCATCCTGTTTTCTTATAAAATCCTCGTATCTAAAAAATTCAAAGTCTTCCGCTTTGTAAAGAGACCCGTTAGGGTCAAGACCATGTGACGCCAGAAATGTCTTGTTAGGTTGTTCAATCTGTGTATATAGTCCATAACTCACAAATGCCGCCTTGCTGTTACCTGAAGAAAAATCCTTAACATGCAATCTTACAAATCTGGTCCTAAGACTTGAAAGTCCGGAAATTTTGGCAAAATAGTCAAAGCTTAATTTATTCCTGACGCGCGTAAGGTCGTATGGGTGTTTGTTAAGATTAATGGTTTTCTGATTATTCCACGGGCTTGAACCGTCAAAGAGCTTGATTCCGTATGATTTTTGTGGTGTTTCGCGTGTTGAGCGTCCTCTCAATTCAATTGTTGCGTTTGAGGTGTCGGCAGAATATCCATACATGCCCTTCTGCGGTCCTAATACATTCCCTTCCTGAAAAATTATTTCCAACGTATCATCCTGCACATCTGTTCCTGCATTGACCATCAGCTGATTCATAGCGTCAAATGTAATTGGATTATTCCTTTTTCCATCGGCAGCACTGGAAACTGTTGACTTAAGAACTGTCACATACAAATCAGTAATCTCCAGAGGGTCATTATCGTAGACACTCCTGTCCTCGTTTATTCCCCTGACTGCAAAATCGGCATTCTTGTCAAATGTGCTTGACCCGGTCGGCGAAATAGCCGAACCAAGAATAAACTGGACAATAGCTCCTGCTGACATCGCCAGAACCAGCAATGCCCCAATAATAATTATATTCAAGTTTTTTTTGACCATCTGATCTTCCTCCGGTTACACTTATTTGTAGCATTCATCAGTGTTAGAATATCTGTTTTCTATTAGTTGGTATACTTAATAAATGTTTTAGTACCAATCATTTCTGCAAATTTTTATCTGTGTCTCCAATCACCGGCCCTTTAAATTTAATATCAATCATCTTTGACATCGTTCCCGCTCTTCGTCTGAACCCGGCTGGCTTCGTGACGCTATATAGCGGTTGCTTGCAATATGTATAAAAATCAATATTTTTAAGGAAGTATCTTAGCCTGATAAATGCAACAGACAAAGAAATAAAACTTCCAACAAAGTAACCGGCTCCTATAAAGTTGTCACCCAGTAGCAGAAAAACCAGCGTAAACGCCGCATTCGATGTAAAAAACACCAGTCCGACAGCCAATGCACCGTTTTTGTCATCAAAATACAGCATAATCAGAACAACAATAACCATAATTATATATAGAAAACTTCCAAGCACCAGTATCGAGAAGGTGTCGGTCCATGCTCTGGTAAAACCGATGTAAGGCAGCAATCTGACTCCAATGGTTATTGAAAGAAATGAGATAAAAAGCTGAAGTTCCATGATATATGTTATCTGTTGAACCAGAACCTCAATCATCTCGTCCTTGGCCATTTTGATTTCTCTTATAGTGCCGCCATTGATAATCAGTGAATAGTATGCTCTATATTTTCCGTAAAAATGCGTCTCAACCGACACTACAAAAAGCACCATCGCAGGAATAACAGTCAGTATCGAATAAAACATAGGAACATCATAAAGCGGACAATTTCGTAAAAACCCTCCAGCTACAATGCTTGATTTGCCAAACCAGAATATAATAATGTGAACATATGCACCTAATGTTATAAATAACCCTATCAGGAACAGCGTTGAATGCTTTTTGAAGTAACCAATAAACTTAAATATTCCTGATTCGAAATGAAAATAGAACTGTTTGATGTAAATCGCAAATGAAAGAATAATATAGAAAAAACCGATATTGATTGAAAGCAGGCTTGATTTGACGGCATTCAGACCCGTCAGCCTTGTAAACGCCAGCGTCAGTGCAATTAATATCAACGCCCCTGTAAAAAATCCTTTTAATATCTTCGTATAATTTCTCAGGGCAGAGATGTATACCATCTCTATCCACAAAATGCTTATTTCGACGAACAGAAGGTAGGATAGAATCTTGTGAAATGCATCAAATGGTGAAAAGCTCAAAAAAACAAAACCGATTACCCCTGAAAGTAAAAGAATAACAATTTGCGAGCCGTAAAACGACGGAAGAATTCTTCCAAACCTGCCTTCAAAAATATTATCTGAAATATATCGTGAAAGAATATAAACAAACCCACCGGTAATAATTATCGAGAAAATAAATGCATATACAATTGTAGCAATAAGAAGTTCAATATCAGATTTAGGCACGCCTATATCAGTCAGATAGATATTGGAAAAAACAATAACCGACATGCAGATTATCATAGGGCCTACTGTGACCATTGCAGAGTAAAAATATGCGGCGATATTCGGTAAATATCCCTTTTTGTTAAACAGTTTCTTTAGTTCAAAACCAATACCGGCCATATCTACCTCATCTCGTAATAGAGTTTTTTGTAGCTGTCAACGAAGCGGTCGATTGAATACAGCGCCAAGGCTCTTTTGTAGCCATTCTCGCCATAACGCATACACAGGTTTTTGTCCCTTGCCATTTTAATAATTGCATTTCCGAGTTTTTCGTAATCCATAACGGGCACTACTATCCCTGCTGTTCCAAAATCGTCATCCGCACCTTCAATTAGTTCCCTGCAACACCCTACATCGGTTGTAACCGAAGGTTTTTTGTATGCGAACCCCTCCAGGATAGCAAACGGCTGAGCTTCGCTGATACTTGTCAATAGAAGGAAATCCATCCATCCCATATAATCGTGCGGGTTTATCATACCTGTAAAAACAACGTCCTCTATTTCCATGTTTTCTACCATTTGTTTGCAATCCATATAATATTCCTCATCTTCATCAATCGGTCCCATCAGGTATAGTCTGAGGTTTTTTATTTCGGATTTTGCTATTGCAAAGCCATGTATCATGGTCTTGATATCCTTGATTGGAACAATTCTTATTAGTGCCCCAATATTGATGAAGTCATCTGAAGGTGGATTCATTTTGTCGGCTTTTATCTTAGAAAAGTCCACACCGTTAGGTATAATAGTTATCTTTCGCTCATCGCAGCCCAGTTCTTTTTGGATTTCCATGTTCCTGTTAAAAAGCGAAATCACCCTATCTGAACTGTCATAGGTTTTCTTTGAAAGACTGTAGAAAAATTCTATCCAGATTTCTTTGAAATATCCCTTCAACCAGTCGGATTTTATTATCTCCTCTTCTCTTTCACGTGAATAAATACCATGTTCGGTAAGTATAAACGGCTTGGCGCACAAATATTTGGCGAGACTTCCTATAATTCCGGCATATCCTGTTGAAACGCTGTGGTATATGTCCGCTTCCGGGATTTCTTTCTTGATAATCTGGAAAAGAGGAAGAATCATAGACTTTATAGTCCAGTAAAGCTCGGTAAAAGAAACCTGCGAATAATGTTCTTCACTTGCCTCCTGTACAATTTCAAGAAAGTTACGGCTCATCAGAAAATTTGTCACGTTGTCGTAATTCTTACCGCGCACCATTGCAAAAATTGAATCCCAGTCAGTAGGACGTCCACATATAAGATTCTTTATGGCTTCCTTTGCCTCGTTTGTTATACGATATCTTTTACCCCAGTTACTTTTGGTCGTAGTAAATTCATCCAGAAAACTTTCGGTAATCCCTTTGACATTATCAGGGAATTTGTATTTGTATATACCACGGGTCTTCTCTTCAGCTCCTATGGTAAAAATTACAAACTCGTGCTCTGGCAAGTCTGTCATAAGCATCTGTATCCAGCTCGAAACTCCACCTGCAACATATGGGTAACTGCCTTCGGCAATAATGCAAATCCTCATATCATTTACCCTGTCCTGTGATACTTATTTCGAAAATGCAATCACTTGCCTCAATAAGGTATACTCCGGTGTCTATTCTAGAAACTGTACAATTTGATTTTGAATTTATATCTTTTGTACTTCTCATGATAAAACTGCCTTCTTTTACTGCCTTGTCACAATAGCCTTTTATACCGGTTTCTGTAGCGTAAAATTCGAATTTGGATTCAACTGATTTTTTGACTTCGTAGCCTCCCTTGGAAGCAGTCATTGCTCTTAGCCATCCAAAGTTCTGGTAGATATTGCTCATTAACTTGTTATATTCAGAGTAAAGATATTCCCAGCTTTTGTCACCGTTCCTGGCACTGTCAAGCACGTCGTCGGGATGGATGAAATGTGAAAATGTGCCAAGCGATGTTATGGTGTTATATTCATTCCACATGCTTGACTGCGTATCACTATACCCTGATGATATTCTAGGTAATTCTATAATGCCGTCCTTGCTTACACCAAATTCCTGATCGTATTGATCATCGGTTGCGTCTTTGTAATAAACGGACGAAAGTATTTTGATTGACGGCGCGGCTTTCAGTAATGACTTTCTGCCCTTAGGGCTTAATATGTTAGAAGGCGGCACATAGACTTGAAAGTCATAAAACGGGAAAACCGTATTGGCATAGGCACTTAATTCCTTTATGGCTGCTTCCATGTCAGTCTCGCTTTGCCACGGATTGTAACCATCATTCTCCTTGGCATATCCGGTTTCAGCAAGCGGTTGATGGTTGTATCCATGAAATCCGATCTCACCACCGCTGTTTATAAGTTCTCTGCCATAAATAATAAGATTCTTGTTCTCTCCTCTTCTTGGGCCATCAAAAGGCGGATTAACAAGGTTATTATAAGTTTCAATTATCAAGCCGGTATATTTTAAATTATATTGAAATGAGCTTTTAACTATATCCGGCCACCAGATATCCCTAAAGAATCCTTCTATGTTTCTAGAATATTCTTTTTTGATTCTTTCGTTGTAGCCTTGTGGAAATGGTGCCGGGAAATCGTCTATATAAACGAGTTTTATATTAAAAACCGGATATATAAAATCATCATCAATAAGACTCATCCCTCCGACAATCAAGCCTCGACAATCGTTTCTGGTAAACATGGTACCATTGTTGACGAGAAATCTGCCCTTGCCGTAATCAACGCTCCATACAATAGGATTTTGATCCTTTGATACAACATGAACTCTGCATTTTTTGTCCAATGAGACCGGCAACCCAAAATTTTCGATCAATTCACCATCTACGGTCAGGCCAGTCCCCTTTATCAATATATTATCTTTTACTTCAACACCCATGTATATTTTAGGGAATCCGAATTCCAGTACACCCAGTTTCCTGTAAACTCTGTAATAAGCATCGCCCACATCTTGATTAACCGCCAGAAACACCCTGCCGCCGTTATATGCATATTTACTCAGTTTATCTATATCTGGAACCAGATCGAGTTTATGTGTTGTTACGATTACCAGCCAGTATTCGTTGTAATTGTATGCATCCTTGGAAATGTCCTTAACAGTATAAGTCATTTTAAGGTATCTGAAAACTTGTTTCATATTACTAACTATTGCAGCGCTTTCAGGATTGGCCGGCTCCGTAAGAACAAGTATTTTACGTGTAATGGGTTTTTCGTTAGAAGCAGGCTTGTAATTTGTAGACTCTCCTGCTACTTTAACGGACAAGTCAATGTTGTTATTGGTGTTCTTACTGACAACTCTGAACAGATAATCTGTTCTGAACATCTGAAGAAACAGACCCAAAAACAAAACAACAGCCATTATAATAACAATATTTCTTCTAAGCATTACAACTCACCTTCTTCTATCCAGAATCTAAGTTTGTTCAGGGCACTGTAAGAAAGTTTTATCTGAGAGTTCCGCAATTTTTCGAGAGTGTATTTGAACTTTTTCGTGTCACCCAAAGTATAACACAGTTTAAGAGTCATTATAAATGGTTCTTCCGAATTGCTGTGAAGCTTCATAAAGCCCTCGCATGATTGTGCAGCTTTCGAATATTCCTTAAGCTTGAGTTCGGTGTTTATGCGTTCAACAAAATATTCTCTTTTCTCGGGTTCAAGTCTGTTGATATTTTCTAATATCTGAATATAGAGGTATCTATACTTTTTTATACTTCTGACATCCAGCATACCGCTATGGATATATCTTCTGATCACTTCGGCATATGCGATGGATATATCGACGTCTTCCTTATCCGCTTCATATTTTACAGACAAGGCCTGCAATCCTGTCATTAGCCGGTTCTTTAAGTCCATCAAGGCAGCGGCTGCATAATGTGACGTCTCTGTGTCTGAATCATTCACTGCCTTCTTAAGAAAAGTTGAAGACAGGTAAATGTCCTGTTTGAGGGCTTCAATCAAGAGCATTCTCTTGGTTTTGTTGCTGTTTATGATAAGGGCTTCCTCGATAGGTACTATGTTGCTTTCCTTTTCTACGTTCAAATTCAGGTAATGACTGTTGGTATCCATGCTAAGTAAAGTATTTACTTCAAAATCGTCGATTGTCTCTCCATCTTTTTTTTCGGGATAGTAATTTAGAAAAATAATGAAAAATATGCCAAAATAAGGCATTAAAATAACAATTGCTGCAATATAACCTATCTTATACCTCTCGATTCTGTTCGGGTTATTCAAAGAATAGGCGATAATGACAACAAGCGAAATAAAATAATATATTGCTAATGAAAAATAGAAATAGTTAATCATAAGCTATCGCTCCGTTGTTAAAAATCTCGATACCATCTTCGGCAAGCCTTTCAATAACCTTTCTCGACTGTGAAGCATTGGTGTTAGAAAGTAAAATATACAATTGATTGTCAATCATACCTATATAGTCGTTTTCTCTCAAATTGTTTGTGATGATATGCGACAGATCCTCAAGGGATGCATTGTCAATATTTATCTCTAATAAAACAAAGTCCATGTTAACCTTGCCTTTTGCATCCAGTTTTATTTTAAGTAGGTTGGCAAAATATTCGTCCTTCATAATAAAGGTGTCTTTTATATATTTTTTCTCTGCCAGTAGATTTTCGAATTTTATGGCTTTGGTTATTGAAGCAGATATCAGGCCAACGACTCCCTGAAAAAGATTTTTATAGTACAGGGTGATATTGTCGAATTCGGCATCATAAATTGCAGCTATTGCTACCACGCGCTTTTTGTCAAGCATGGGAGCAATCATCAAAGGCATTGACGCATCGATGTTTTTGTTGATGTACATGGTTTTGTTATGTATGATATTCTTCATTATTTCATTTTCTTCGATTTTAATTGAATTGGGAATGTTGAAATCATCTATGTTGGATTTGGACATCAGTCGCAGGTAAGAGCCCTTGCTGTCTAATATATAAAGTGCCACCTTCTTTGACTTCATGACGCTCTCTATTACATATATTGTTGAATAATAGACTACTTCCGGTTCAAGGCTGTCGAGCTGCTTTGTGAGGCTGAAAACCTTTCCGAAGCTGTCTTCTGAACTTACAATCTGTGAGTGTAGCTGTTCCTTTACTATTCTTGTATCATCATAGATTCCGGTAAGGAAATCGTATTTTGCCTGTAAAAGCTCAAGTTCATTGGTCTTTTCGCTTATTTTGCTTTCCTTCTTGTCGATAGTATAACCAACCGCCAAACCTATAAGTATAAAAAGCGATATCTGGAAAAGCGTACTCGAATCATAAAACATGGAAACAGGCTCTCTCCCAAGGCTCATCTGGTTATAAATGTAAAGTGCACTAGATAGAATAACGCACAAAATCGATTGTCTGGTTCCATACGTAATACCTATAAACAAAATATAAATTGATAGAAATAATGGCAAATTCCCTGTTATGCCTTCCTTTAAAAATATCGAGACCGCGACTATCGCAGCAAATGCCAGGAAATTCTCGATGTACGGCATGATTACTTTGTTGAAATACCCGCCTACCTTCTTTGGGTTTGTTTTCTTCTCTATTTTCTCGACCGGGTAGGAGACCTGCCAAGATAAAGTCTTTTTGATGCCATCTTCAATGTTGTGCATTGGCACCCAGTCCAGTTCTCTTTTGATTTTCGTATTATCTGCATAGAAATGCTGTATTCCTGAGATAGCTGTATCATATTTCACTACACCTTTTACAGTGCTATATTCCTTGATCAGTTCAACTATGCTGCCAATAGTAGTCTCAGAACCGTAACTGACATTATAAACTCCCTGCAAGTCTGACTCTACAGACTTGTAAATTGCCTGTGCTACATCCTCGACATAAATATAATCCCGTGCCTGTTCGCTATTGACGTTAATATTCAAATCCTGAGAGCTGATAACTTTGTTAATAAGATTTGCAATTATTCCACCTTCGGCATTTACAGGCTGCCTTGGTCCATAGGCATTTGAAATCCTCATTATCAAGGTGTTCAAATTATACAATTCAGACCATTTTCGACAGTAGATCTCACATGACAGCTTACTGACTCCATTCATTGATTCCGGATCGGTTATATCCTCTTCCTTTGCAGGAAGCACTTCTGTACTGCCATAGACCGAGACCGATGAAATGTATACGAATTTGGATATTTTGTGTTTTGCTGACAGGTTAAGCATGTTCAGCATGCCCAGAAAATCGCTCTTAGAATCCGAAAGTGGATTATCTATAGCTTTTGCTGTGTCAGACTGTGAAGCGGCATGAATAACCACATTAAACTTGTTAGCCTTGAACACCTCGTCACATTTTCTGTCAGTCATGTCAAGAATATATGATTTGTGCTTAAATTTAATATTTGCGGTGTTGCCCGTAGAAAGGTTGTCAATTATATAAATCTGATGTCCTTCTTTAAAAAAGAAGTCTGCCAGATGTGAACCGATAAAGCCATAACCACCTGTTATCAATACTTTCAAACCTAGCACCTCCTCTTCAAATGTAGTATTAATGTTGATTGAATTGAACCCAAATAATTACAATGTCTTATTTAAATATTAAAAATTAATTTTCAGAAAATACAATAATTTTTCGAACTAAATTTATTAATGTAATTATCCTTGGCAAGAAATATTTTTATCTATTTACTTATCCATAACAGGAAATAACTATGTTATACCTTTAATAGGAAATTTCTATTTTTCAATAAATACAATATACTTCAATAAATTTAATATTCTTCAATAAATGAATTAATCGTATTACAATGATATTATATTTGTTTTTATTACAAATATCAATGTAATCTGAAAATAACTTTGGAAAGTGAATAATTTTTGTATAATTTTTGTATAAAAAATCAGACAAATGGGCATTCCACTTGTCTGATTTGGTTTTTTATTATGCTTTTGACTATTATACCCAATTAGTAAATGAGAATACTTATCCTTCAACACTGATCTTCATTCTACATTTAGGTGATTGTATACTTGGGGATGGCTAGTTTGAGTGACGGATAAACAAGTGATCTATTATCATTGCTGATAAATCCGATTTGCAGAGAATTTCCAGTATAACAACCGATTGAAGAAAGGGGCAGCTTGATAATTATATAACCGGATACCTTAACTATTGTGATGTCCTGTAGCTTTGTCCAATTCCAGCTATTGGAAGTGCCTGAATATCTATATAGTACACCATTCTCTACAAGGTAGTCAAAGCCTGCTGTTGTCCATTTAGTTCTTAATCCTGTTGAATTGTTGTTGTCGGTGTTTATAAAAAATTGACTTTTTGTTGCAAGATTCGTCCCAATTACTTTTACAAAAAGGTAACCTGGATCATTATATATCGACATTGAAGTGACACTCGGCGATATAGAAACCGGTACAGGAGTTGGAGTAACTGCCGGAGTGAGGCTTGGAACTAATGTTGGGACAGCAGTTGGTGCTATTGTAGGAACTTTTGTCGGCAATGCAGTTGGTACAGCTGTAGGAGCTTTTGTCGGTGCCAGTGTTGGTATGGTCGTAGGTACTTTTGTTGGTGCAATAGTCGGAACAGAAGTTGGTGCTAGTGTTGGAACTGCTGTCACTATTGGTGTTGGTGGTACCGGTGTCGATGTAGGTGGTACCGGCGTAGATGTTGGTGGTACCGGTGTCGATGTAGGTGGTACCGGTGTAGATGTTGGTGCTACTGTTGTTGGTGTTGGCGCTACTGTTGTTGGTGTTGGCGCTATAGTTCCACCAATTAAGAGTTCAGCCACACTTCGTGTTATCTGACTGAAAGATGATACCTGATTATTAACTGTTTGACTATCTATTACTAATCCGCTTTTAATAAGATTATATCCGCTTGTTGCATTCCAAACACCTGTATTTGCAAGTCTAATTGAGTACCTAGAATTGCTTTTAAGTGTTTCTGACTTATCGGGGAAATTCAAATATATGTTCCAAGCTCCAGTTTTTATATTAGAAGGAATACTAAAGTACAAATCTTTTGTCATGACGCCATTTTCTCTATACCACTTGCGCAGATCTTCGTTAATTTTCACTGTATAGGTTGTAGATCCGTTACTTAAAACAACCTCCAAATTGCGTTCGTTTATAAGACCGCCAAAACCATTGTTCTTAATATTTAATATTATTCTCATTACACCGCCGGCATTTACCGATGATGAAACTCGCATGCTGTCTAAAAGAAATTTATAGCTCATATTTCTCGATATATAATTAAATGCGTTTTCATTATTATATATAGTAGTTTTCCATTTTGATATTACTGATTCATAATAGGCGATATTAATATACTGAGTATGCAACTGGTTAAATTCTTTCACGGCATTTGATGCATCAGAATAACTGCTTAAGCCGTTCGACTCACCTCCGAATGGTGCATATTTCATCTGGGAATTCATCCAGATCAACTCGTTAGTCCTATTATATTCAACTTTGTCACTGCTAATTTCTTTTAGACTATAGGTACCACAATCGTTTATGTCATAAAACAATCCATCATTATGGAATCCAATTCTAGAAACATCAGATCCATTAAAAGCCGTAGAATCATTAATTGTAACACCTTCATTAATAGCTCTTATGTATCTGGGTTCCCTGATCTGCAACATGCGGCTTTTCGGAACTGCTGCAAGTAACGCCTTGGCAACCAATTTTTGAACATCTGGTGGAATCTCGTTATATTTATAATCAACACCCTCACCTGTGTATTTATCTCCGTAAATAGTTGAATGCCACTCACCCCATGAACCTAAGAATCCGCCCTGAACTGCATACAAAACATCCTCATTCTTAGAAAGTAACGGTTTCAACTGAGCAATGTGATTAAGTAACACATTTATATCTGCCGGTTCCGGTGCAACTATTCCAGAATATTCATATGCAGCTCTGAATATTATTTTAACTCCATTGTTTCTTGCCAAAGTGAAGGCATTGTCGATTTCTGCCAGTTTGGCCGCTGTGATTGGTTGATTTTTTATACTTGCAATATTTTGATGATAATCACCATAGGGTCCAACAGCTAGATTGACTTCCAATAATATCATGCTGATATTTTGAGCTCTGAGTTTAGCTAATTCACCACTTGTAATAGATTCTGAATGGAATGGCTTATAAAAACCTTTTTCGGGATTTACAAAAACAGAAGCATCTTCAGTAAATGTAATACTCTCAACTGTATCAAGAGGTGAAACAACCAATGATTCTGCATTTACAGATGATACAGGTGTAAAATTCGTAAACATTGCGAGCGACATGCTGGTACCAATTAACAGTGCAATTGACATAGTGATTACGTTCTTAATTCGTGACATAAAAAAACCTCCCTAGTTTAAAAGCCAAAAGAGGTTTAAATTTTATTTAACCCCTTGGCAACCCGACTGTCTTAGCTTACGCCTTAGACTCGTGGCTTTGCGTCCTTACCTTTCGATAAGTTTGCCTTTTCAAGAATTTTGTTGTTCTAAAGTTCTACCAGCTATATACAATAACAAATTATATATAAAAATTTATATATATAAATTATATTGTATCACTTAGATTTCGAATGTCAAGATATATTTTGATAATAATAGAAATTATTTGAGCACTTTGATAATAATGCCATATATTTACATGTTTCATTTATAGTTAATGCACAAACCCTTTGTTGATTTTTACTGTATCATTGCGACTGTGTTTCGCAATCCTATAATACGCTAGGGCTTATTTCTTTGTTCTGCATCCAAATCTCCTATAAGCCTCTTTACTACTATTTGTTGTTTCACATAATGATGTAATTTATTGATTCTTATCTTACATTATTTATTGAGTTTTTAACAGTGTCATGTTTGGTTTTCATTGTAATCAAGCTGTCCACAAGAACGAAATCCACCTCTACTATATCACCTTGCGATGTAGCTGGTATATATATTTGGTCTGTAAAATTATATTCTTCCGATGGTAAAAAATCTTTGGTTATTGAAAGTGTTGAAATAAGTTCATTGTTTTTCATTACATTTATCATTAAAACTGTTTTTTGAATTTCGGCTGTGTTGTTTTTGTAAGTTGCAACCAAATTATGATTACCACCCTCTGGAGGTGCTGATGCCCTTGAAGGATCTCCGAGAGATGAACCCTTGAAATCAATCGTTGCTGTTATTGGTTGAATTTCTAATATATGTTTCTTTATTTTTAGCAAATCACTGATTGTGACATATCCGTCAGTGTTTATATCTCCTGCCGTTTTGGAAGTTTCGTTTAATGTATTAATTCTAATTATATGTTGTTTTATTATTGTAAGGTCGGAAATATTGATAAGTCCATCGTCATTTAAATCACCTTTTATCACCTGGTCTGAATTATATATAGGCTGAATATTTATTATGTGTTTTTTCATTGATAGTAAATCGCTGATTGTTAATTTTCCATCATTATTTGTATCTAGTGCCAATTGTGAAGAACTGTCTAGAGAAGTGATTTTCAATAGATATTGTTTCATAAGTGTTAGATCGATTATATCAATACTTCCATCGTTGTTTGCATCGCCTTTCGAAACATAAGTTTCTGCAGTAATCATCTTGCTATGTATAGATTCTCCACCTTCGTTCAAAGCTTTCACTGTGAATTCATACGTTGTTAGTCGAGTTAAGCCATTTACAGTATAAGCACTTGCTGATATCGGAGATGAATTTATCTTTATATCTCCAATATATATGTTATAACCTGTTGCACCGATAACTGCTGACCAGATTAAATGAATTGTACTCCCGGTTCTATCGCTAAATCCAAATAGTTCGGGGACTGGCAGCATTGGATATATGTTGGTTATGGTCACTGTAACAGTGGTGGTGTTGCCCGCTTCGTCCGTCGCTGTGAAATCAAATTTGCCGTTCTCGGTAAATGTGTGGCTTCCGGTATTTAGAGTCTCCTCGCTGGTTGTCGCAAATACTGTTATGTCCTGATTAGTCGGTGTTAGGATATATTCTTCGATTGTTATATCCGGAGCCATCTTGTCGATGTTGGTTATTGTAACCGTTACGGTTGTTGAGTTGCCCGCAGCGTCAGTGGCAACGAAATCGAAGGAGCCGTTCTCGGTAAATGTGTGGCTGCCGGTATTTAGAGTCCCCTCGCTGGTTGTCGCAAATACTGTTATGTTCTGATTAGTCGGAGTCAGGATATATTCTTCGATTGTTATATCCGGAGCTATCTTGTCGATGTTGGTTATGGTCACTGTAACGGTGGTGATGTTTCCAGCTGCATCTGTTGCGACAAAGTTGAAGAAGCCGTTCTCAGTAAATGTGTGGCTTGCAAAGTTCAACTCCCCATCCAGGCAAGTGGCATTGACTGTTATGTCCTGGTTGGTCGGTGTTAGGATATATTCTTCGATTGTTATCTTCGGTGCATCCTTGTCGATGTTGGTTATGGTCACTGTAACGGTGGTGGTGTTGCCCGCTGCATCTATTGCTACAAAGTTGAAGGAGCCGTTCTCGGTGAATGTGTGGCTTCCGGTATTTAGAGTCCCCTCGCTGGTTGTCGCAAATACTGTTATGTTCTGATTAGTCGGAGTCAGGATATATTCTTCGATTGTTATATCCGGAGCTATCTTGTCGATGTTGGTTATGGTCACTGTAACGGTGGTGATGTTTCCAGCTGCATCTGTTGCGACAAAGTTGAAGAAGCCGTTCTCGGTAAATGTGTGGCTGCTGGTATTTAGAGTCCCCTCGCTGGTTGTCGCAAATACTGTTATGTCCTGGTTGGTC
>CAZZCN010000002.1:0-18376 GCA_964652975.1 uncultured Oscillospiraceae bacterium
CAGTGAAGGACTGGTTTACCCAGTGGCTGGATGTCTATGCCTCTCCCAATGTGAAACAATCCACCTTCGTCAATTACCGGCTGCATATAAATAAGCGGGTAATACCAATCCTTGGTGGAATAAAGCTCAGTGAAGTGCGGGTAGATGTGCTGCAGAGATTTTTCAACGAACAGTACGAGCGCGGCGGGCTGAAGAACAAGAAGCCACTGTCCGAGAAAACCATCAAGAATATTTATGTTATGATGCATACCGCGTTCAAGCAGGCGTACCAGAACGGACTTATCTTAAAGAATTTTGTCGAGCTGGTGAAAATTCCAAAGGTCAAGCAAAAGGATATGCGGGTTCTGTCTATAGAGGAGCACAAGAATCTGTTTGAGACCATAAAGACAAGCAACGAGCGCTGGAAGTCTGCAATTCTTGTGGCTGTCTCCACTGGTATCCGTATGGGTGAAGTTCTGGGATTGCAATGGCAGGATATTGATGAAACAACCATGCTGATGAAAATCCGACGCACCTTGAACCGGCTTCCCTCAAGAGACACTTCCGTTCACAAGACCGAGATTGTAATAGGCTATCCTAAAAGCGACAAGTCAGTACGTGACATTCCTATTCATGATTTCCTTATGGAATTTCTCAGTGAATACAGGGAGAAGCGAGAGGTAGAGAAAATCGCTGCAGGAGACATATACGACACCCGCGGTTTTATATTCTGCAACGAGATAGGTGCTCCAATAGAACCACGCACAATGCAGGATACGTTCAAGCGGATTATAAAAAAGGCTGAAATTCTGGACGCAAATTTCCATTCACTCAGGCATACATTCGCGACCAGAGCTATCGAGGACAATATGGAGATCAAGACACTAAGTGAGATTCTTGGCCACGCTGATGTAAGCACCACTTTAAACAAATACGCGCACTCGCTTCCTGACCAAAAAAGGAAGATGATGACTTCAATGGCAAAGTTTTACGAATAGAATTATAGAGAGGGAAATATACATGAATTTACAAGACTTACTTGAAAACAAGCACATCACAAAATATCAATTGTCCAAAATCAGCGGAGTTCCCATGGCAACCGTTATGGACATTTATTCCGGCAAAAGCGATATTGGTCACTGCTCCGCTAAAACGATCCAACAACTTGCAAAAGCACTGGACTGCACAGTAGAATATATTATGGAGCTGGAGACCCCAGCTTCAATGAATTCCAAATATGACATTGAAACAGGCTTGCCGGTAGATAAAGAATATTTAGAGTGTGATTTGCCCGAATTCCTTCAAAAATCAATTGAAAAAATGAACGTCGCCTGGAGCAAGGTTGATAATGGCGAGTACTATCTTCACCTGGACTGTGACTTCTGTGAATTACAAAGTAACATTAACATAGCAGAAGTCGGCAGTGCAATCAGCAGTGCACAAGCGTGGTATTTAAGAGAAAAATATTTACGAATAGAGCGGGAGAATTTATTTTAATTATTTTCAGTACGATACTGAGATGGTAATCGGAATTGCTCCAATCACTTTACTTTTCAGAAAGGAGTTTTATAATTTTTTTGTCGAAAGTGAATACACCGTCAGCGGTAATCTTGTTATAACTTATTAGAAGGCAATCTACAAAATCAATGTTCTTATGTGCGTATAATTTTAATGCATATTTAGCTACATCAAAATCATAAACATATACATTCTCAATGCTAAAGAAATCTAAAATCAATTCACTGATTTCTTTCCTTTTTATCTGATAAACACCTTTAAGTACGTAGACTAATTCAGCAATAATTTCCGTCTTTATACCGACCTGTGAGTTTCTAATTATTTTGTCTACTTCATTGGCCATTTCTTCATTGTCTGCCAACAAATATCTTAGTATTGCGTTAGTATCAAGAATGAGCATACTTTTCTTCAACTGCTTTCTGCCAAGCAGTTTTCTCCTTCTCAATTAGGCTCTTATCGGCATATTTCCTAAGTGCTCCCATCAGTGATTTCTTAATGTTTTCCTTTTTCCTTGTAACGGCAACCGGTAAAACAATAATTTCTACCTTCTTACCCTTAAAAGAGCTCGGTAAATCAATTATTGATGATATATAATCACTATTTACAACTTTTCTTACAAACTCCATTTTCATATCTCCTTTGCAAAACATACTTCTATTATATACTTTATCGAGCAGCAAATCAATAAACCTGCTCTAGTTTTAATTTTCTGATATATGAGTATTTTAGGATTTGAACGTAAGTTTGAACGTAAATGAGTTTTTTAAGTTTGAACGTAACTTTGAACGTAAATAAAATTTTTGAAGTTGAACGTAAATTGAACGTAAAGCAAATTTCAATTATATTCTTCATCTGGTGCATTGTACCAGGTTTTAAGAGCTAAATGTACCAACTTTTTGCATTGTACCAAGTATTTGAACGTAAAAAATGACCGTAAGACGAAATTATGTAAGAAATAGCCCTATTTAGCAACGGTAAAAACCCGTGCTTTTTTCACTATTAAAATCTTATGACCGTAAATTTGAACGTAAAACCCATATTTTCAATAATTCCTTAAAAAGTGAAAGTGCCTCAAACTCAATGTTTAAGGCACTCTTCATGGTTGCGGAGGTGGGACTCGAACCACACGACCTTCGGGTTATGAGCCCGACAAGCTACCAACTGCTCCACTCCGCGATGTGATTTGTCCAAGGTTTGGTTGCCTTGACAAAATGTTGATTATTTACAGAATTGGTGCTCGTGGCCGGACTCGAACCGGCACGGAGGATTAGTCCGACGGATTTTAAGTCCGTTGCGTCTGCCAATTCCGCCACACGAGCTATTAAACTGTGCTGAGTTATCTTATCACCTGTGACACCTTTTGTCAAATCATTTTTTCAGTTTCTGACGATTCATTGCATGTGTCTGTGATATGCCTGTTAATAGTCTTTTTAACTGCTGTTTTGTCCATTTTTACACTTGTTTTGTCCGGATAAAAAACTAAATAAGTCTTGCCTTTTGTAAATTTTTCATAGTTATTTTTTATTGATTTCATTATTAGTCTAATGTGTTTTACTATTAAGCGGCTTAATATATTCTTCCACTATAATATATAGTCACTAAGCTTCATTCGATAAATATATTTTTATTTGTATTTATTCATCGCTTCCAGATGCACCTAGATAAATAAATTCCATCTTCACTTGATCTTATCGATAAGCAGGTCATTCATTCCTTCACTTACCTTTATTGTACCATCAGATAATATCCAGAATGCCTTGGCTCCGGGTATTGTTTTAATAAATGCATATGATTCGTCAGGGGGTAAAATCATAAGTATGGTTGAGAGAATATCACATATTCCGGAATTGGGATATACGACTGTAACTGCTTGGAAATAGTCTTGTGGAAAAAGCGTGCCAGGGTCTATTATATGATGATATATCTTGCCTTGGGATTTGTAATATCTCTGATACCATCCACTTGTAACGACTGATGTATCAATGACTCTCACTTTGTTGATAAGTCCATCGTTCGGATCGGTGTTAGTTGGCTTTTGGGGGTCCTGTATTCCTATGGTCCAGTTTTTGTCATCTCTTGCAGCAGGGTATCCCACTACTTCAACATTGCCTCCGGCACTGATTGCAAAATTAGTATAGCCCTTGGCTTTAAGTTCATTGGCAACAAGTTCGGTAGCATAGCCTTTTGCAACAGCGCCCAGGTCAATCTGCATTTTAGGGTCTTTTATGAACACCTCGCTTTTAGCGGTGTCTATAACAAGGTCATTTATTGACACATGGTTGTTTGCTTCCTGCAATTCTTGCAAAGTTGGTATCTGCGCATTTGCATCTTCGGGATCTGCCATTTCGCGATAATCATGCCAGATTTTAAGTACAGAACCAAATGCTATGTTGAATTTTCCGGAAGATTTTTTGTTCCACTCAATAGACAAGGTAAGTAAGTCAATTAGTTCCTTTTGAATCTTTACAGGCCTTTTCCCTGCATTGTCATTGATTGTTTTTGCATTTGTTACACCTGAATATATATTATATATATCATAAAGCTTGTGAAGTTCCTCAAATCTAGTCTTTGAATAATTATATATTTCATCAAATTTCACTTTACTGTCCTGATGAGCAACAATAGAAATCACCGTGTCAAAAGATCCCATAAACTGGTCGCTATATGCAACAGTTTTTGCCCTGCAGGAAGTCAATACCGATAACGATAACATCATTATCGAAGCTGATAAAAGGATTGTAACTGTTCGTCGGATTGTTTTGTGGACTGTTTTCATATAATTCTCCAGCTAAGTCATTTAGTCTTTAAATGGAACGCACTGAACAGGCTAAATCTTTGCCTGCCAATTGCTTCTTCCTAGAAAAAAAGGCTATGGTCACCCATAGCCTTTAATGTCAACACTTGTAATTTATTTGGCGTTCTCGATAGCCTTGACAACAACATTTCTGTAGTCTTTGATTCCGATTGTAGCGCTTGTCTTAAGGTCCGCTTCATCAGTTAAGAGCTTGCCTTCTACTTCAGTTGTTTTCATAGCTTTGATCTGCTCCATTGTCTTGCCTATCATCCATTTCTCAATAGCGTCGGCTTGCTCATACCACTCCTTTTTGATTGAAGAGGCAGCTTTCATACCGTATGCATCACCAAGTTCTCTTTTTGTCTTGACCTCTGATGCCTTGTCTGTGGTTACTTTGCCGGTAGCATCAAAATTCACCTTAGCAATAACAAAGTCGATTTTGCATGTGATAACTTTCCCATCATCGCCTACTGTAACAGCAGCCATGATTGTGTCAGCTTGACCAACTCCATTAACAGGAGCTCCGTCTTTAGTTGAAACATCCTTTGATTTTGCAAGTGAAGTAATTGATGCAAGACCTGTCTTGGTCTCTGCTGCCTTAGGTGTGCATCCTGCTAAAACGGAAACACTCATTAAAACAACCAATGTGACGATTAAAATTTTCTTCATTTTTTCTTCCTCCATATAATTTATTTTTTATTTAATACCACTTTGTGGTTATTAAAATCTATTGCACACATCTCTGTGTTGTATTTTGCGGCTATTGCTTTTTAACTTGTGTAGCCAATGAATCCTAATCACTCTCGTAATATATTTTATATTATATATGAGCGTAATTCTGTTGCATAAGTCACGTATTATAGTTATTTCATCAAATTTCTTACAGTGTTTAATAAAAAATAAGAAATTATTATCTGGTCGCGTTTAATCTTATTATCTGTCGTAGCGGTCCAGTGCTCTTCTGAAAAACGGCTTCCATTTGCGAGTTTTCCATATTTTCTCCCAATAATTATTAAGGAAAGGCATTATGTAAAAATCAAGTCCGAACGCTCTCCCTGCACCACCCAGTATTGCAAATCCTGCAAAAAGCATCCACCACTGGTTCATGTAAAGCCCTGTAGTCAATAGAAAATTCAGCATTAGGACAATAGATACTCCGCTTGCGACAAAATTAAGTGCTCCGCCAATCAGGCAAAGTCCTATTAAAATTTCAGCCAGAACAACAAACCACTGGAAAAACATTTGCGACTCATTTGATGCGAGTATCCAATTGTCAGTAATCCAGTTGATAGGATAAAAGTCAATTTTAAATGCTATGTCTGTTCCCTTAACAGCAAGAAGTCTAAGCCACCCCCAGTCCCAGTTTATCAAAACATCCACTGCCTTTGCAGCTGCAGTGGTAGCAGGAGCAGCAGCTGTAGCTGATGAAATCGCATCCGCAGTTGCAGTAAAAGTGTTTGCTGAAAGGTTAATTGCTTGTGCAATCGAATCAACGGCATGAGATGCCGTAGTTGTAGCACTTGTCGTTCCGTCAGGAACATATGAGGGATTCAATGCGTTATCATAGAAAGCTTTAGCACCACCGAAAAACGCTTCGAGCTTCGGGTCTACCAGCCAGTTCTCCAAAAGTTTTTTGATTCCTTCGTAAAGCCAGATTGCACCTAGAAATATACGCAACGGCGCTGCCCACCATGCCTGCATCCTGGTGGAATAGTGTTTTTCGATAATATTCTTGCTTTGTCTTCTCTCCAATATCTCGTGGTAAAGGTACTTGGCGACACCGTAAAACCCTGTGATTTCCCACAGATAATGAATATTGACAAAGAATTTCATCAGTATTGATATCCAGCTCGGAAGTTCTTTGCCCATGATATCTGATACGGCGAAGTAGTTACCTACAGAAACCATGACGCCATGCATTTTAACCTCAACTTTCTCGAGGTCTTTGTTCCTGATTTCGTTAAGGATATTAAGTGCTGTTCCATGTGCTGTCTGAATGGCGTTCTCTACCATTGCAGGGTATGGCTTTTCGTTGCTGCCGCTAAATCCGCTGATATCTCCTACTGCATAAACACCCTCATGTATTGTTTTGCAGTATTCGTCAACTTTAACACGTCGTCCGGACACTTTCTCCAATCCTAAAAGTTCAACGTCATCAACTCCGCAAACTCCACAGGCCCAGATCAATGTAGAGCATGGTACGAATAGTTCGCCTGCCATAAACCCTTTTTCGGTTACATCAGCTATATTCGAGTTCAACAGAACCTCGACTTTTAATTTTTTCTCGAGATAATCCTGTGTTTTTTTGCTTATCTTCTCACTAAGAACGTTGAGCACTCTAGGCAGCAGATCTACCACCATAAGTCTTACTTCGCTTCTTGGAAGGTCGTACTCTCTGCATAACTTCTTGACCCATATGGCTAGCTCGCCAATCATTTCAACTCCGGTAAATCCTGCTCCTGCAACAACAAAAGTTAAAAGTTGTTTTCGTGTGGCTTCGTCTCTCTCCTGTCTTGCCTTTACAAAACATTCGATGATGTGGTCGCGAATCCATACTGCATCATTATAGCTCCATAGGGTATGTGCCTTGTCTTCAAGGCCTGAAATGCCATAAAAATTAGGCTTGCTACCCATTGCCAGTACAAGATAGTCATAATCATATATTGTGCTGTCGGATGAAATCTTCTTATTTGCAAAATCATATTCTGTAATGACATCTCTTACGTAATTGACCTGAGTGTATTTAAAAATTCTATCAAACGGGACAATGATGCCATCTTCACTTATTCTGTTACCAGCTACTTCATGCAGTTCTGTGAGCAGGGTGTGATATGTGTTACGGTCGATAAGTGTTATTTCGATATCGTCCTTCTTTTTCTTCTTGCTTAGAGTAAGAGCAGCTTCAACTCCAGCATAGCCTCCTCCAAGTATTAAAACTTTCTTTGGCATTTTAGTCCCTCCGATTTAATTGTAATATTAATTAGTTGTTAATACTATTTTAACAAATTATATTCTAACTGCTTATAGTATTATATAACATTTGCAATAAAAATGTAAATTTTTTGTCCCCGGAAGACGATAATAAGCAATGTTCACAGTTTATTAACATTTGAGTAGGGCTCAGTTTTAGTTGAATAGGGTTCTATTTTAGTTGGATAACAACAACATGACCTGGCATTATATTTATTATACTGTCGGATTTTTTTAATAAATCATCCTCGATTAACATCCCGCCTGCGTCAATTCTAAGGAGTCTCGCATCCTTTAAGGATTCCGTTAAATTTAGTGACACTGATGAAGGAGATTCACTCAAAGAGGCGAAAATAAAAGCTAACTTCCCGTTTTGCCTGAATGCATAGCATGGTACGGATAATTTGTCGGTTGTGTTGGATGTAATAATTGTTGTGACCTTTTCGCCTCTTGCTGCAAGGCTTGCCGCCATAGATGCCGCAATTTGGGACTTTGACCATCCTTGTCTGTTCCATGCAAAAAGCGACATAAGAGAAGCACTGACGTCATTGCCAAGAGAATCCAGCATAACTGTAACGTTTTCAGCGGTGTCTGTTACTGTTTTAGTATTTGAGTTTTCAATCGAGCGCATAAGACTGATTGGTATGTTTGCGGGTCTTTCAGGATTTCGCGGGATTTCTGTTGCATGTTTAATTAACGAATTCTGTATTGAGAGGTACCTGTCACTGCCAATAGAGAACGAAAGATCAGATGCAGTGTAATCTGCATGAGAAAGCATTAATCCTTCTGAATACTGCATGCCGTCAATAAAAACTATCTTGTTCTTGAGATTGCGATAATTTGGTGTTGACATAATCAAGTCCAAAGAATAATTTACATATGATGACTTTGAGAGGTCACTTGCAAGTATCTGGTTCTGATCTGTAAATTCAAAATATATTTTCTCGAATCTGCTGCTCCATGGCAGACTTGAGCCGTTTTCCAGTCTTGTCTTACCGTATACTGTAGATATCGGTCCTGCCAGATATTCAATTAGGTTTCGAAGTTCTGACTCTGAAATTGCAGAATCAATTACTAACCAAGGTGCAGCTTTTTCACCGGAAGAAACTACAAGGTTTAATGCTCCTTCAAGCAATCCATTATATGCCCACCGATTTGGATTCGAATTCAATGACCCTATCTTCATAAAATCGAGTCTAACAAGGGCGGGATTTATGCTGCTTATCGAATCGATATATTCAGTTGGCGTTTTCTGCTCCTGTTCATCGACATCACCTAAATATGCATTGTCCAGATAAACAGATCCGTCGCCCTCGATCCCTAGATTCAAAATGGCTTGTGACGCTTGTCCGGAAGTGATTGTAAGGGGAAATGAAAATTTAAATGTATATTTTTTCCACGATGTACCGATATTCTTGAATTCTGTTCCTATAGGGTCAAATGGACCTGTAATCCAAGCCTTCAAAGATTGGCTCGTCAATGTATCGTGTCGAAGCCAGACATTGAAAATGTAAAATGACCCAGGAACAAGACCTTTCCCTGTCTGGCTGTCTGTTATTGTCTGGGAGATAACAGCGTTTGGATTGGCGGTATCGGGATTTGTCATGCAGCTTATCTTCATGACTCCCACTCCACCTGACGGCGCCCCCTTCTCTATGGATTTTCCCGCATTGCCGGCACCATGAAATATCCAGGCTTCTTTTATATCTGCTAATTTTTCTGTAGCAGAATTTATGGTCTTTTCTGGATGTTCTATGCTAAGAAAACAGATATCCCCTGCCTCAAACGATCCTGTAAGAAGTCCTGAATCAAGTTCAATTTCAGTTACAAGACTTGCAATATATGTATGTTCTAAATCTGATGAACATAGGATTTGATCTTCGCCTATTGCAGAAAGCATGTTTGAAGCAACAGGAAGTGTGGCACTGGTCTTTCGCCAGGTTTTGCCAAGATCCGATGATTGCATGACTGCGTTTTTGGAGTCCAGTACAAGTATGTTGGATTTGGATATAATTGCAACATCGACTATGTCGGATTCGAACGTTGCGGTCGATAATGCCTTTTCTTGTGGATTTTTAAATATCTCGATGACTTTTTTGTTAGAAATCATCGCTACCACGCTGTCATTATTATAAATTCCCTGATATGCTCCAGCTGTTGCCAATACTGCTTTTTGCCATATTACTCCATTGGTCGAAGTCATTATTGAACCTTTATCGGATATAACTGTGAATTTATCATCGGCATATACTGCGCCTATTAAATTTTCTGTCAATCCCGTATCTTGTCTGTACAGGGTATAGTCGGACCCGACCAGCAATGTTCCGCTGTCACCCACAGCGACTACCGTATCAGATGAAGCTGCAATAGCGTTCAATGGAAGATTACTTAGCACTTCCCAAGTCTTCCAGCTTATGCCGTCAGCCGATGATAGGACAAATCCGTCTTTTGTGCAGACAAAAAAATCACTTGCATTGCTTGATACACTTACCATGTCAGAATTTGTTCCCGCGTATTCTATGCTAGGTGACTGGGATGACACATTTCGAATGATCACCCCTTTGTCACCGACCGAAATAGTTGTATCAGACTTTCTTGCATTAGATCTTATTCGGGTGTCCGCGGGAATATCGCCCGATATCGGTGAGCGAAAAAACTCACCTGTCTGGTCAGGCGAATATCTGACAACCGTTCCTGTTTTGCGCAGCATAACTGAAGACTCGCTAAAAGATGTTATTCTGGCATTTGCTCCCACAAAAAAGCCCTCTGTGTAATCGTTCGATTCATTTCGAGTGTTGGAGACAAATATAGTCTTGTCATTTCCTCCCAAAACCATTCTAGTCGTTTGTGAAAAGTATGGCTCAAAAGAATAGTCCGATAGCAAATTTGTTGTTGGGTTGTCTTTTAGATTAATGCCGCTCCCCAATATTTTGACCGGGTCAGTAGCGTTGTCAATGCTTACAGTAATGAGCCGGTCTCTGGCAATCAGATCCAGTCTATATGTTGCCAATACGGAAATAAAGCCTGCAAAAGCTATAGACAGGCATATAACTGCAACCCAGATGAAGCCTCTGCGCTTATGAATCTGCTTCAGTTTTGTAAAAATCCATTTAAACACTTTTTAGCGCTTTCCTTATTCAAAATACAAGGTATAAAATGTATTTTATACATTCTACAAAATATATTCCTATAACAGATTGATTTTATTTTGCTTGCAATCAGAAACCATATCGCCAGGCCAGCAGGAAGATTGGACTTCCCCTATATGAGCCTTGTCGAGGAAAAACATGCAGGTTCTTGACTGGCCTATCCCTCCGCCTATTGACAGAGGAATCTTATCCTCAATTACAGAAATGTGAAAAGGCATGCTGCTTCTTTCTGTACAACCCGCTTTCTTAAGCTGTTCATTCATAGCACATGAATCAACCCTTATTCCCATGGAAGAAACCTCAAAAGCCCTTTCAAGCAACGGATACCAGAAAATTATATCTCCGTTGAGAGTCCAGTCGTCATAATCAGGCGCCCTGCCATCGTGTTTTATCCCGCTATTGAGATAGTCTCCGATCTGCTTGACGAATACGGCTTTCTTCTCTTTGCAAATGGCGTCTTCGCGTTCCCTTGGAGTCATATCGGGATAAAGGTTCTCGAGCTCCTGAGACGTTATGAAAAATATCTCGTCAGGTAGTTTTCTGTCAAGTTGCGGATAATATCTGCTGACATGATTTTGTGTTCTTATAAAACAGGAATAGATGTCTTTGACTATTTTCTCGAGAAAATCCTGGCTACGGTCCTTGACACTGATTATTTTCTCCCAGTCCCACTGGTCAACGTATACCGAATGCATATTGTCTGTGACTTCATCTCTTCTAATCGCGTTCATATCGGTATATAGACCCTCGCCGAAAGCAAATCCGTATTCCTTAAGAGCCATTCTCTTCCACTTTGCCAGAGAATGCACTATCTCTACATCGCAGTTAATAGCCTTTATATCAAATGACACTGCTCTTTCGACACCATTCAGATTATCGTTGAGTCCTGTGTTCGGAACCACAAAAAGCGGTGCTGATACCCGGGTCAGGTTCAAGGTATCGGCAAGTTCACGCTCCAGATGGTCTTTGATCATTTTAATGGCGATTTCTGTCTCTCTGATTGTGTGCTTAGGGGCATATCCTTCGGGGATAACAAGATTCTCTTTTTGAATCAACATAAACATCTCCTTTGTTATTTACATCTCTTTAATTACACTATTGTTTATCCATTCTTATATACATAATTTATTTGTCTGTCTTTTGTTTTATAATTTACGTTCTGAATCGATTGTCTGACTCTACACTATAATTATATAAATGAAATAATTATATATCAGTGTGTTTCCAGATTTTAGCACTTTCAGTAACATTCACCGTGTCAGCTTCTTCAGTGTTGGCTCCATATATAACTTCAATTCCATCTCCTGCATCGTTATTTTCGGCATTGTCATCTAGTATTCCAGTGTTCGGAACCAGGTCCAGCCTTCGTCTTTTGTATAAGTACATCATAGCTAATACCGCAGGAATGATAAGGATTATTTCGGCTATAACAATCGCCTGTTGGGCAAATTCGTTACCTTCAAAAATCATTGGCAGACCTGCACCGAAAAAGTTGAAAATCATATGCAGTATTATCGGAACATAAATCGACCTGGTCCATTCGTATATTGCACCTAATATCAAGGCCGGAATAATAACATACGATATCTGAATGATATTGCCATGGACAAGTGCAAAAATAACAGCCTGTATTATAACTGCAAGATACCCGGGCATGACTCTCCTAAGTTCACCTTGGACAATCCCTCTGAAAACCAGATCTTCTGCTATAGGAATCAGTATGCATGTCGATATGATAATTAAAAATATATTTTTGCTGCCTACTAGACTCTTTGATAATTCAATATATGTCTGAAGTGCATTTTTAACCCATGGCACAAATTCGCCTGCCGCCTGTATGCCTGCCATTTCGAGGTTGACAATACCTGCCGCTCCTATCATAACAACCGCAGCGGCAATCAATTCATGGCTGCGTATTCTCTCTCGTCTAATGGCATATGGATTTTTACGGAGAAGGATTAATATAACAGGTATCGCTATACCTACAATAATTACCGAATAAATTATTCCTATAATGTTCATTTGTGACATAATATATTTAAGTGAGTCCGCAATGATCTCTTGAACCACTAAATCCGCAGGGCTGCTGTTTCCTTTTAAAACTGTCTGCCTTATCATATAAGGCAGCATATATACTAACAAAACAAGTGTCTGTATAACATAAAATCCAATTATGGCAAGGATTGGAATAAAAATAGTCCTGGCACCGAATTTTTCTCGCATTTTCATCCCTCCCTTTCTACTGATATAGCAAACTTATTTATGTTACGTAATATAAAATTCGTAAGATAGTTTGCCGAATACGTTTTGATGGCAATTAGCTCATGCAACTTAATTCAAAACGCTATGTTTATCTGTAAATGCTATCTTTTTGTCAAAAACACATCATATTTTTCGGTCATATAAGCGGGATCGTATGACTGCTTGGCTATCCGCAAACCTTCTATCCCCATATCCTCTTCTCGATTTATGAATTTCGCATCTGTGTATTCATTTTCGAGTACTGAGTTTACAATAGCTACATTGGCACCAGAAATTACATGATCAACTTTCTCGAAATGGATAAACGCAGTGTCTCCAAGGGTATCAGACCCTAGTGAAAAAGCTATCATCTTCTTGAACAATTTAATGGCGCCGCCTCTGATATCAAGTCTGTCGAAATTTTCAAAGAGAATCTTGATAGGGATATAGTCACTGGAAAGTAAATCTTCCTTTTCTATCCCTTTTTCCTTGCACCATTCTTCTGTAAGCGCCAGACACTCCTCCATATTGTCCTTGGTAAGTGTTATGTACTCGCAACTTGTACATTCCCTGAAAAACCTGTTCAATTGATTCTTCTTGGACTTAAGTGTCTTACCTTTAAGGTCTTTAAGAGATTCAATGTCATATACATATTCGTCAAAGTCTTCTTTGTGAACAATCTGAGCATCATACCCATCGATGTTCATAAAGGATTCAACTCTGCCGGCAGGCACAAACATTATCTTCATAGGATTATTCTGTTCTTCGAAAACCGGATAATAAAAATCTATAATGTTCTTTAACTTCTGGGCTGTGAGTTCGCCTAGCGGATAGACCAGGTGCTGCTTGGTGATGCCTTCCTCGCCTTCACAATAAAGGCATACGCAGTCCTCCAAAATCAGAAACCTGTAAAATCTGTCAACACTCCAGGCAAATCTGTTGTTGAAACATAGCCCCGAAATAGGTATGTTCGCCTTGATATATCTATCCATATAAGAGTCTTTGTGCTCTATTGAAAACAATGGGCCATATTTGCTATTCACTTTTCGCTGACGCCTCGAAGCGTTCAAAAAAAACACCAAACGCACTTTCCATTTCTTTCTTGTCCAAAATAGAAATATACAGTTGATCACCGTTCTTTGCAACCTGTGACCGCAAAATCACAATCTCTGCATCCTTGGCACGAACCTTTTCGGGTTCGTATGGGACCATGACAACATAAGACTTCTTCTCAATTTTAAAGAAATCAATCAGAAACATATAGTATTCTGCACCGGTGGCTGTATCTATAATAACTGCCACCTCTTCATCCAAGGCTGTGTTAACTGGGGCGGATGAAGATGTAGCAGGCTTTGGACTATTCTTCTTCTTCGTCGTCGTCTTCATCGTCTTCCTCTTCACAAAGGCGCTCGTATTCGGCGAAAACCTGGTCGAATTCCTCTTCGTCTACACTTATCAAAGAGTCATTGCCATCTTCTTCAACGACAACTTTTACTATAACAAGTTCAGGATCCTCATCATCTTTAGTCAGAAGCAGTAAATATGTCTCTTCATTAAACATTACTTCGTCATAAAGCATGAATTCAAATTCATTACCTTCGGAATCAGTCATCGTGATTGTTGTCTCACCATCGAGTGCGTCTTCGTCCTCGTCGGAATCACAGTCACAATCTCCGTCGCAGTCGCAGTTGTCCTTGTCATCTCCGTCGCAATTGCATCCACAACCGCAATCGCAATCCTTGTCATCTTCCAGACTTATCGTTTCTTCGAATTCAAACCCTTCAAAGGATTCTTCTTCATTTTGTAAACTTTCATTATAATTCATTTTCTTTTCCCCCTTAATAATAGTTAAGTTTTATTTCTTGATATTATATCACTATATTGTTATTTGATGCAATGATTCAAATAATCCTGTAATAATATTTCTGCTGCAATCTGATCCACCATTCCTTTTTTCTTTGATTGTTTTACTCCGGTCTCCCTCATAATGCGGTTAGCTATGACAGTTGTGTATCTTTCGTCACGCATTATGACTTTAGCATCTACATTTATCTCAATCTGGCTTGCCATGTATCTTGCACTGTCTTCCGATTCGCTTTCTTTGCCGTCGGTCCGCCTGGGAAGGCCCACTATAACAGTTTCAACATCGAATTCTTTGCACAACAATTTTATCCTGTCCATGACAGCCCCAAAATTCGCAGTTCTGCGATCTATAGTCTCTATACCCCGTGCGGTTATCCCCAAAGGGTCCGAAACGGCAATCCCGACTCTGGACCTCCCGTAATCAACAGCCATTATTCTTTTTATTTGAACCAGCTCCTTTCGTATTATCGCTAACGTCTTACACAACCTTGATGGCAAAATCCTTGCACGCTCTTGCACAATAACTGCAAAGTATGCATTTGGTCTTATCAACCACCGCTTTGCCGTTTTCGACTGAAATCGCTCCGGCTTTGCATTTCCGGGTGCATTCACCGCATCCGGAACACCAGTTTTCGACAACCAGTCTGCGGTTTTTCTTTTTGGCGTATGCAATATCCTCGGAACTTATTTTTTCTCCATTGAATATTGCGACATTCATGTCAATCTCTTCCCGACTCTGCATTCCAACAGCAAATGAGTGTACATATTCTTGTGAACGTGCGTAAACCAGGGCCTTGTCAAAGTCATTTAAAAGATTTCCGCCGCCAAACATTTTCATTCCAAATATTCCTGTACCGGCACCGGCTGCCACCTTCAATGCCACGGTCATCATCTCTGCGGTGCCGTCAAGAAGACCAAGTCCTTCAATATTGATTATAGGGTGTATGACGTCAATTTCCCTGAAAAGCCCCAGGTCGAACTCCTTTACACGGCTGTGTAGTTTCCCGGAAATATCACCGCCTTTAGCAAGAGCTATCGCCTGCACAGGTTCAATCGCGTGTGTCGATAATCCTACTGCTTTTATTATCCCCTTTTCTTTCATGGAAATATAGTATTTAAGAGCATCACTGTGTCCCATCATCGTAAGAACATTTTCCTGTTCGTGTAGCATAAAAATATCTATGACTTCACAATTCATTTCGCGCCTTGCCAATTCAAGGCTTTTGGCCGCACCGGATCTGTCATATGCATATGACTTGGTTGAAATGACAGGCATTTCAGATACATTCCCAAGAGCATGTCTTATATGCGGATATGTGCCGTATAGTTCTGCAGTATCCAAAAAATTAACTCCTCGTTCAAGTGCATAAGCTATAAGCTCGCCACCCTCACGGGGAGTTTTATTGGATTGTGAAGCACATAACGTCAATGTTCCGTAGCAAAGCCTTGAAACCGACAGACCACTGTCACCTAAAGGATTTCGCTGCATTAGAGCTTGTCTACGTACTCTCTGATAATAACTTCCAGAAGTTCGTCTCTCTCCATTCTTCGGATAATCCCTCTGGCTCCGTTGTGATTGGTAATATATGTCGGGTCACCGGATAAAAAATATCCGACCAGCTGATTAATCGGGTTGTATCCCTTCTCACGCAGTGCACCAAGTACATCGCTCATTATCTCGCGTGTCTCTTTGGTGTTATCCGCATCCATTTCAAACATTGATGTCTTATTATCAACCATCACTAGTACCTCCCTGTAGGATATGTTAAAAATATTTACAATTCCATCAGATTTACCGAATCAATTGCAAAATTGTCATCCCAACGCTGATTTTACTTTATAATCAATAAAATTACCAGCTGAATACCAACTTTCATTGTTCGATTCATTGTCTGATTCATGTAGTACATTGTATCATATTTTTGCTCTTTCGAAAATGTAATTTTGAATGTTAGCAACTTTGATTACTTGTATATGCAAGAAAAAAGGTGCTGTCTCACTTTATCGTAAGACAGCACCCATTTAATTTTGTTTCTTAACAATTCTTCCATAGAGCGCAAATATATAGTATTGTAGCGTGAAAATACATTGTTTTGTACAGAAGAATTGGGTGATACCGAAGGTATCTGCCAACCCTCATGGCTGGCAAACAATTCTTCCATAGCGTTAAAATACATTGTTTTGTACAGAAGAATTGGGTGATACCGAAGGTATCTGCCAGCCCTCACGGCTGGCAAACAATTCTTCCATAGAGCGCAAATGCATAGTATTGTGTAGAAAAACCGTGTGACATTTTAGTGTCTGACAGATAGCTCACCTATCTGTCAAACGATTTTTCCATAGCGTTAAAATACGCAGTATTTTAACGCTTATATGCCGGTTCTGCCGCCCCTTGTCTTCCATGACACCCACAACGGAGTGGCAACAAAGACTGTTGAATAAAATCCGCTGATGATACCGATCATCATTGGAAGTGCAAATTCCTGAATACTGCGGATGCCGTATATTGCAGCAAATATATAAGCCACTGTTACTGCACCGAAAGTCATTGCACTGGTGTTGATTGTTCTTGACATTGTCTGGTTGATGGACGAATCAACGAGATCCGCAAGTCCCATTTTGCCATTCTGAAGCGTAAGATTCTCTCTGATACGGTCATAGATAACAACAGTATCGTTTGTAGAATATCCTATGATTGTAAGAACAACCGCAATAAGTGACTCATTAAGAGGAATTCTGAGCAAAACAAATGCTACAAATACTATTATAACATCGTGGAAAAGTGCAACAAGAGCCATAACACCAGCGGAAGGCCCGGTTGACATGCTACGGAATCTGAACCAGACATATAAAATGATAAGCACACCAGCTAATAGTAAAGCATATATTCCTTTGCGGAGATATTCTGCGCCAATAGAAGGAGAAACCGAGTTTGATTCAGAAAAAGTGAATTTGTTAGCTTTAAATTCGTCAGAAGTCAGCACTTTACGAAGTTCGGATAGTTGTGCCGGACTTAGTGTTTTATCTGTCTTGCTTTTAATAGCAACATTGATGGCGATACCTGTCGGTACCTTGTTCTTAAGGTATACCTGGACACTTACGCCGTCTGTAACTCCCAGTGCCTTTTTGGCTGCTGCTGTAACTTTCTCTGTGTTTATTTCACCAACAGAGGTATAACGAACAACGCTTCCGCCTTGAAACTGGATGTCGAGTTTTATTCCAAACAATAATGAACTGATTATTCCAGTGAGAATTATCGCAATGGACACGCCAAAGAAAATAAATCTATTCTTGTAAAATTTGATGTTCATTCCTTCACCTTCTTTCCGCCATAAAGCCATTTGTCAGCAAATTTCTCATACTGGCTGAGTGACCCTATCATCAATCTTGACGCTGTTACTCCGCATAAACCGTTGAGTATGACACCGGTCAACAATGAGTATCCGAAAGAAAGGAACGACCCTGATCCGAAAATCATCAATATTATCGCTACAATAGCAACAGTGGCATTACCATCCAGAACCGCTGAAAACGCACGGTCGAATCCGTTACGTATTGCAATTTTAAGGGGATTGCCTGCATTTATCTCTTCTTTGATACGTTCAGCAATGATAATATTTGCGTCAACACCCATACCTATGGAAAGTATAATAGCCGCTATACCGGGAAGCGTCAATGTAAACTGAGGAACTGAAATCGCAAGAAGCTGTCCTACAATCTGTGCAGTTAGAGCAAAAATCGCGACAAACCCCGGTAGTCTGTAATAGATAAGCATGAATATGCATATAAGTAAAAATGCCAATGCTCCCGCAGTTACCATCCTGTCCAATGAATCTTTTCCCAATGAAGCGCTTATCTCGTT
>CAZZCN010000002.1:18386-19810 GCA_964652975.1 uncultured Oscillospiraceae bacterium
TGATTGTCTCAAGCGCAAATTGAAGAGCACCGGCTTTGATCTTAGCTGCAAGGTCCTTTGCTGCCTGAGTTGATTCCATTCCGGTAATTGTAGCTTCACCACCGGTGATTGCGTTCTCAACCTTGGGATTTGATATCATGGTATCATCCATGTTGATTGAGATGTTCTGTCCGACAAGTCTGCTTGTCGCTTCAGCGAACTTGGTCTTGCCGGTTGCAGTAAGTTTTAATGCTACTATCGGGTCAGCTTGTCCTGATTGCGAGTCTATCGCCGCATAAGCATCTGCAACGTCTTTGCCTTCAAGTACGACTTTGCCGTCTGGATCCTTGAATGTCAACAAGGCCATTTCGCCTAATTCCTTAAGGGCCAATGTGGAGTCGTTCTTGTCATCGTCTGTCTTCCATGGCACTCGCACAATAATTCTTTTCGCACTGTAGTCGATAAATACTTCCCTGTCGGAAATATTCAGATTGTCCATACGCAGCTCAACTACGCTTTTTGCGGCATCCAGGTCTTTGTTGGTAACCGAACCTTTAAAAGATGATGCGGGAGCAAGAATCCCTTCAAACCCTCCGTTGATGTCAATCCCCAACCGGCTCTGTCTTATACCGTAGATTGGCGGCTGCCCCGGAATGTCAAGTCCTGTATAGCACAAAATCGTCAATAGTGCTATTATGCCCACTGTTACAAAAAATGTATTGCGGGTTGAGTTGAATCCGGAGCGTTTTGTAAATGATTTTTTCATTAACTAACACTTCCCTTCTCTAAATAAATGTATATTAGGTCAAATTTTAATATTATAGCAAACTTACTTATGTTATAAAATTGAAGATTCTAATAAATAGTTTGCCGAATGCGTTTTGATGGCACATATATTATATAACTTAATTCAAAACGCTATGGTGATAGACATGGACGTAAAAAAAACAAAGCGAAATCACAATCCTAAAGACTTTGTTCGCAAACTTAGTCAGATTGTTGATTCACAAAGTATTGTTCAGGAAAAATCAGCCCGCTTTAAGCCTTGCTACCAGTCTTAAGAGGATCTGATCCGATTCATGAGTATTGGACTTCATAAAGACTACACGGTCTGTAATATGTTGATTCCGATTACCGGGATATGATGTCAAAGTAAATATCTTGGTCAGTCTCTCCGCCCTGAAAGGAGCAAGCACAAGTACCACGGACTGTCTTATGAAATTCGCGGATACCCAGGGAACTGCCATCAGACCGCTGTTACTGGAATTGGTGTCTACTGAATGCTCAACGTTGCCTGCCTGTGCCGGAAATTGAACTTCTGACAAATCAGTGTTGCCAGACTTAAAGTCTGTAAATGCAGAAAAAGAAAGCACGGCGGTGTTAAGTATCACTACCGTTGCTAAAATGCCTATTATAACTTTAGATATCAATTTAATACGCAATTT
>CAZZCN010000002.1:19910-24396 GCA_964652975.1 uncultured Oscillospiraceae bacterium
TCAACAGCGCTGAACAATTTCTCACGCTCTATTCCACAGATAGGATTGTGTCTGGATTTTTCGAGTAGTAAAAGTTCTTTGTAATTTGACACGATTCTGTCAAAAATCATATAAGGGCTTCTTGGGTGAACCGTGCGGTCATAAAGAGACTGTATTATTAAAATCGGCTGTTCGACCCTTCGCAGTCTGTTGATAGTGACCAATGTGAGATTCCTTACCTCGGCTATTGATCTCACGGGCATTCCTGCATAACCTGTATCATAGTCAAACTGGAGTTCACCCTCTATCGGGATGCTTGTTCTCCAGTATGTGTGCTTACGGAATATACTTAAGAATTCAGCTAAGTAGTTTAGCTTGTTCTTGATCATTATAGGAGCGCAAATGGTTACCACCCGGTTCACTTTGAATTTTGACGCCAGACACAGTGCTATGTCCCCACCCATCGAAAACCCGACAATCGACACTTTTGGATACTTTTCTTGCAGGCTTTTAAATTCGCTGCTGGCAAATGAAATCCACCTCTTCCAGTTGAAATTAAGCAAATCATCCATTGCGGTCCCATGTCCGGGCAGTAAAATACATGCTACCGGATAACCCTTGCCGTTGTCATTTATATATTGTGCCAGTGGCATCATGTCGGCAGGAGATCCTGTAAATCCATGAATCAGAAGGATGCATTCGTCCTTGATGTCACCGTCTAGAAAAAACGGCTTGACATGTTCATTCATATAATATGAAGCTGACGGCTTTCTTTCTTGATTATCCATAGCTGTCTCCCTTCGATTCTTATGCCTGGGGGTTAAATGTTAAAAGGATGGTTCCAGACTTTGTTTTTCATTATCTCATGGTGCAGACACTGCTTTTATATTTGTAATTATATCACAAAATCTGGTGTTTGATGCGCGCAATATTTTTCGCAAAGTCTTATTTACCATTAATTCAATGTTTTTTGTTTACATTTTTGTGATTTTTTCATGTGGATTATATCTGGATTTTTAGGTATAATACGAGGTAATTGTTTTTTTTGCAAAAAGCATATGCGTTTGCGTCGGAATCTTATCTTTCGCTTCGCGTAATATTCATTAAACATTATTGAAAGGGGATTCATCCATGTTAAAGACACATGAAGTTGAAGCACAATGCATTGTAGCCAAGGGGCCTAATCACGGTCCGGCACCTATTCCTCAGGAAGGCAAATGGATTCAATCCAAAGAGATCAAGGATATCTCCGGATTCACCCACGGTGTTGGCTGGTGCGCACCACAGCAGGGAGCATGCAAGCTGTCCTTGAATGTCAAGGAGGGAATTATCCAGGAGGCTTTGGTGGAAACCATCGGGTGTACAGGAATGACCCACTCAGCTGCTATGGCAGCCGAAATTTTGACAGGCAAGACAATTCTAGAGGCGTTGAACACCGATTTGGTCTGCGATGCAATTAACACAGCAATGCGTGAGTTATTTCTCCAGATAGTATATGGACGTTCACAATCTGCATTTTCCGAAGATGGTCTTCCAATTGGCGCCTCTCTTGAAGACCTGGGCAAAGGACTTCGCAGCCAGGTGGGGACTTTGTTCAGCACGTTAGAGAAAGGTCCTCGTTATCTTGAGCTGACCGAGGGGTATATATTGAAAATGGCTTTGGATGATAATGACCAGGTAATCGGTTATCAGTTTCTCAAGGTCGGTCCCATGCTTGAGATGATCAAGAAGGGCGTTGACGCAAACGAGGCATTCAACAAGAATATCGGAACCTACGGAAGATTTGATGAGGCGGCCAAGTATATCGATCCGCGTCACGAATAGCATATAGATTGAAAGGAGCAAGTTAACAATGGCACTTTTTGAAAGTTATGAGAGAAGAATTGACAAGGTCAATGCTGCATTAAACGCTCACGGAATATCTTCTATAGAAGAAGCCAAGAAGATCTGTGACGATAAAGGGATTGACCCATATAAGATATGTAAAGACACACAGCCGATTGCATTCGAGAATGCAGCATGGGCATATGTAGTTGGTGCCGCAATAGCCATTAAGAAAGGCTGCACAAAAGCAAGTGATGCAGCTGAGGCTATAGGGATCGGTCTGCAGTCGTTTTGCATTCCCGGATCTGTTGCAGAAGACCGCAAAGTCGGTCTTGGACATGGCAACCTCGCAGCAATGCTGCTTCGCGAAGAGACCAAATGCTTTGCATTTCTTGCAGGTCACGAGTCATTCGCAGCAGCCGAAGGCGCTATAGGAATCGCCAAATCTGCTAACAAGGTCCGTACAGAACCTTTAAGAGTAATTCTTAACGGTCTTGGCAAGGATGCTGCACAGATTATTTCAAGAATAAACGGTTTTACTTATGTTCAGACAAAGTTTGACTATTATACAAGCGATCTTAAAGTAACTAATGAAATTGCATATTCGAAGGGTGATCGTGCAAAAGTAAGATGTTACGGAGCCGATGATGTGCGCGAAGGTGTTGCCATAATGGCAAGCGAGGGTGTTGACGTTTCTATAACCGGTAACTCAACCAATCCTACTCGTTTCCAGCACCCGGTTGCAGGCACTTACAAGAAGGAATGCATCGAGCAAGGCCGGAAGTATTTCTCTGTTGCTTCCGGCGGCGGCACCGGCAGAACACTGCACCCTGACAACATGGGCGCAGGTCCAGCTTCATACGGTATGACAGATACAATGGGAAGAATGCATTCCGATGCACAGTTTGCAGGATCATCCTCTGTTCCTGCTCATGTTGAAATGATGGGCTTCCTCGGAATGGGCAACAACCCAATGGTTGGCGCCACAGTCGGAGTTGCCGTAGCAATTGAAGTAGCTGGGTAGAATTTATTCTTTTCCTTTAGGATTTGATAATTCATTCAAATTCTTCTAGGGCTTAATATGGCAAACTGTTTTATGTCATATAATCATAAATATAACAAAACAGCTTGCTAAATGTGTTTTGGTGTCATAGCTGGTGTGTAACTTATTTCAAAGAGCTATAGTTACACAACTTATTTCAAAACGCTATACTACAAATCCTCGATTCTGTTATGGAATCGAGGATTTGTTTTATCTATAGCAAACTAATTTATGTTATGTAATTGAAAATACACCAAAGTATTTGCTAAATGCATTTTGGCAGCATATGTGTTATCAAAACGCTAAGGAATCATTTGAAATTGAAAGCTTGACAGACTTATTGTTTTGCAGCCAGATCCAGTAACTGTTCAGCTGCTGCGCTTTTAATCTGAGCTTCTATAGCAAGTCTAAGCGCTAAATTTTTGAGCAGGGTTCTTTTGTGTTCTTTGTCATTATAAATAGAATCCGCTTTTTCTGACGCCTCGGCGGGTCGTTTCAGGGAAGATTTCTTTTTGGATTTATTATTCTCGGCTGTTGCTTCTACTTCACTTGATTCGGCCTCTTCGTGTAAATCTTGCTGACTTATCGAAATATTTATGATTTTAGTTGTGTTTTTAATCGCCTGTGCCTGATAATCACAGAACATTTCATAAAACTGCTCGATTTGCTCATCTTCGTTTACTTTGAAATCCTTGAACATACTCGTTAGATCAGGCATGGACAATACCTTTTTGAGTGAACACAGAATCATTATCAAGGCGATATGGTCCTTGGAATATTTTTTGGATTTTGCACGTGGAACTACTCTATCTTTAGTATAATTGTTAATCATAGACGGTGTTAAAAATTTGTCTTCTTCATTTCGTCTGTAAATTTTCATCTGTCTTTCCAAAAATGTTACAACCTGATCCATGTATAGTTCAATATCAGGAATTTTATCCCATCCTATCGCTGTCTGTTCTGATAAAATTTCACTCCAGGTGTTGAGTTCGCTAATTATGTCCGTTCCTGTTTGTTTTGATTCTTCCATGGTAGCATTGGCATGAAATAGTTTGCTGCTAATTCATACACTCCTTTCAAATATACTGTGACGGCATCTGTCACATCTATCGGTTTTCATTTTAGCATAAATTTTACCAAATATAGTTGTGATTACTTTTTGATGAATAAATATTTGTTGGATAAATAGTTGTTGAAACTTACAATTACTACTACTGCTACTACTATTACTATTACTATTGCTGTTACTATTGCTGTTACTATTGCTGTTACTATTGCTATAACTTTTACTGTTAGTTGTTCTCAATATTTGTTAATGATACAGGTTCTACCGATTTGAGTGACTTTTCGAGCGGTTTTCTTGAAATAATGTGGAAATGCTTGCACTTAATACACCGTATTCCAATCTCCTGTCCTACTCGCTCGACTGTCCAAATACTATTGCCACATGGGTGATTTTTCTTAAGTGTTAGAATATCACCGATTTTAAACGGATATAGTTCGAATCTACCTGGCATCGGTCATCCCTCATAATCTCCTAATAATCTACTTGTATCTACTTCTATCTACTTATACCTACTTCTATCTAATTATATCTACTTCTGTTTACTTCTATCAACTTCTATTTACTTCTATTTACTT
>CAZZCN010000002.1:24496-99251 GCA_964652975.1 uncultured Oscillospiraceae bacterium
ACTTCTATTTACTTCTATTTACTTATAACTATTTATATCTTTTATATCTATTTATATCTTCTTGCTACAGCAACTCTTGGATTACCTGAATAGTCTTCCTTGATGTATATATTATCAAAAATACCAAAACTTTTAAATAGTTCTTCTATCTGTTGGCTCTGGTCAAATCCTATTTCAAACAAAACATATCCGTCAAGGTTTAGAAGTTTTACAGACAGTTCTAAAATTCTGCGGTAGAATTTCATGCCGTCATCGCCCCCGTCGAGTGCTATTATGGGCTCGTAAGATATCACTTCAGGCTGCAATTCAGATAATATGCCGGATTTTATATATGGAGGATTGGAAATAATCATATCGAATCCAGATTCTATGCTTAAATTGGATACCTGCGAATCCGAAAATAAAGTTTCCTGCGAATCCGAAAATTCAGATTCTGATGATTTAAAAAATATATTTTCCTTAAAATCCGAAAATAATGTTTCCTGAAAATCCGAAAACAGATCATGCTCTATTATTTGGATGTTATTTCGTGGCATGATATTTTGAAGATTTTGTCTGGCATAGAAAAGAGCCTTTTCGGATATATCTGTTGCAACGCCTAAAGACTCAATACCTTTGGCTCCAATGGCTTTAGCAAAAGAAATGGATATGCATCCGCTACCGGTGCAAAACTCGATAAAGCGCAGAACTTTTCTATTATCCTTGATTTTGTATGCATTTGCATTATTTAAATTACTACCTTTATCAGTTGCTGATTTTTCATTTATATCATTGCTATTTGGATATTGAGATTTTCTAATGGCAATTGATATGGATTCCTGGACTAGAATTTCAGTGTCACTTCTAGGAATTAAAACACCTTCTCCTACAGTATATTCATCATCAAAAAAATATGCCTTTCCCAATATATATTGTACAGGCACATGTTTTAAGCGTACTAACGTTTTGCTTATAATTTCATCTTTTAACGAACCGGATATCTTTAATGTATTCTCTTCCATTCGCAATTTAATTTTAGGTATGGATAGAATATGAGATATCAGTATGAGTGCTTCTTCTCTCGCGGTGTCGGGAAAAGCCTCGTTCAAAATCCTCGAGCATTCATCAATTATTGGCTTGATTCCATAAGTTATTTCAGTATTTTCTTCAAGAATGCCCTTACCACTCATCTCCCCGCTCCCCTGCAGGAATAACCGGTATCATAGCGGCGATCGCAACTTCAAGCATAGAATCATCAGGCTCTTTAGTGGTCAGCCTCTGAAGCATCAGTCCAGGCCAGGATAACGCTCTGGTAAATACATTATCGTGCTTAGCTGCCCAGTGTATTATCTCATATGAAATTCCTGCAAGAATCGGCACACAGGCAAGACGGATCAGCATGTCCACGAAAATATTTATTCTTGGTACAAATGAAAAAATAATTATACTGACCAGTAATACAATAAACATAAACGCTGTTCCACATCTTGGATGATGCTTTGAAAACGTTCTTACATTTTCTACATTCAGCGGCATTTTGGCCTCATAGCATGCAATAGTCTTATGCTCCGCGCCATGGTACATCCATACACGCTTGATATCTTTGATTTTAGATGCCATTGCAAGATATCCTATGAAAATGGAAATACGCAGTACTCCTTCAGTTAATGAAAACAAGATTCGATTCGTTATACTTGCCGTTTTGTCAATAAACAATCCTATCGATAGGTTGGCGATCAAATTGGGCAGCAATATAAAAAGGCCAATGCTTATCATTATCCCAAAGACAGCTGAAAAATACAGAAGGATTTCAGTGTGGTCGAGCAGATATTTCTCGAATCTGCCAGGCCCGCGCTTCTCTTTGTCGATTCTTTTCTGCTCTTTTTTTAATTCTTTCTCGGATTTTACAATGCCGACAGTCTCTACGGACTCAGCTTGAGGCATTATCGGAGTTGGTTCCTGTGGCTCCGATAATTCTGAAGAATTATTGTCAATAAAATCTTCATCTTCGGTAGATGCCATTTCTATAACCGGCTCAGAAGCAGTATTAATAAAATCTTCATCAGATGTGATTTCTGTGTCAGATATGTCAAAGGTGCTAGCAGAAGTGACACCAAAGGTGCTGTCAGAAGTGATGGCAGTAGCGCCATCAGTAGTGCCATCAGCAGTGGTATCAGTAGTGGTATCAGTAGTGATGTCAGCAGTGGTATCAGTAGTGGTATCAGTAGTGATGTCAGCAGTGGTATCAGTAATCGTGTTTTCAGATACATTTTCCGCTTTAGTGTCCGATTTATTGTCTTCTGAAATAATATCGTCTTCTAAAAACTGTGCTGATTTCATTAGATATCTCGTGCCGGTAACCATTTGCCTGAAAATCTTAACGCAGCCCCTTATAAAAGGAATCTTGGCAGCCTTGGACGACTTGCCAATTGGAGCTGTTTCAACGCATATTTCACCATTTGGCAGGCGTACAGCCATGGCCATGGTCGCAGGTCCTATCATCATAAGGCCTTCCATAAGTGCTTGACCACCAATGCTTGTCATCTTTTTTGCACATTTCATTTCATCTTGAGAAGTGTTTTTTTTCATTTATTAATCCTTGTCTTTCTTTACATTTCGAATAACATTTCGGATTAAAGGCTTTTCATATCTAATCTATAGAAATCGAATCTATGTAAGATAAATCCTTCAGTCTAAATATATTGAAATATTTTCTATCGGTTATACGTATAATTTCAAAATTTGCATTACCATGTAATTTTATCATACTTTAACAACAATTAATTGCTTATTCATATGAATTAACCGTTTTGTCGCATTTTATCCAAAATTGAAAAGATGCAAACTTTTCGTCTGCATCTTCCTGGTTGCTTATCTGCCTTCGTTTCTCTTCTTGAATTTATCAACACGTCCGCCCGAATCTACTAATTTCTGCTTGCCGGTAAAGAACGGGTGGCATTTGGAGCAAATATCAACATTCAAATGATCCTTTACAGAACCGCTTTCGAATGTCTCACCGCATGCACATTTCACGATTGTCTTGCCATAACTTGGATGTATTTTGTCTTTCATTGTATTCACCTCTCTCAGAAGTGGACGCGTACCCTCACTAATTGTCGCGGTACGTATGTCTCACTGGATTTAAGTCGCAAGAGATATGATACTATACATTGGCAGTACTGTCAAATTATTTTTTCGGTAAGAAACTTCAAAACATATAAATATATAAATCAACGCGAAACTTATTCCAAGTCAGAATAAAAAAGTACGACCTCAGAAAACTTCTGAAAATCGTACTCTCCATTTACACTTATAATAAATTGGATGTATTTACTTTGCAACTACATCTTTCAATGATTTTCCTGCTTTAAAAGCTGGAACTTTGGTTGCTGGGATTTTAATTGCTTGCTTTGTCTGAGGATTGAGGCCTGTTCTTGCGCTACGGTTACGAACTTCGAATGTTCCAAACCCTACCAACTGTACCTTGTCTCCTTTAATAAGAGCTTCTGTTATAGAATCAATAACGGCACTAACTGCTGTAGCTGAGTCTTTCTTTGTAAAATCGCTCTTTGATGCTACTGCATCGATCAATTCACTTTTGTTCATAATTTTACACCTTTCTCTCTGTTAAATATAATTGATTCGTATGTTTCGAGTCTTTGAGGGCTAACATAAGCAGTCAGCAAAGACTTATAGCTATTTTACCACAAAAAAAATTTTTTTCTACTGTTTATTGAAAATTCGTATGTTTTTTTTTAAAATAGTGCTTGTTTTACTTTTACACACCATGATTTGTGTGATACAATGTCACAATGTTCAAGATAAAATCATATTTATAAAACAGATTGGAGATTATAAGTGAGTAATACTAAAGAAGAGACAACTGTATCAAAAGTTGTATTGGGAAACTATAAGGGGTTGGAAGTCAATAAGATTCTGCACGAAATTTCAGATTCTATGATTGATTCCGAAATCGGTAAATTACTTGCCGAAAACAGTATTTTAGAGGAAGTTTCAGATAGGGCTGTTCAGTCCGGAGACACGGTTACCATAGATTTTGAAGGATTTGTCGAAGGCATTGCGTTCAATGGCGGTAAAGGTGAAAACGTAGAACTGGAAATCGGATCCAATACATTTATACCTGGATTTGAGACGCAGATTCTAGACAGGAATGTAGGAGATGCTTTTTCTATTTGTGTCACTTTCCCAAGTGAGTACGGAAATTCCGATCTTGCGGGCAAGGATGCTGTATTTGAGACATCAGTCAATAAAATCTCTAAAAAATCAGTGCCGGCTGCGGATGATGATTTCGCTCAGAGAATTGCCAATGTACCCACTATCTCGGATTTAAGACAAATTGTTCGTGAGAGACTTCAAAATATGGCTGACGATTATTCTAAAGAAAAAATGATAGATGATATGCTTGCACAGATTATAGATTCTTCAGGCTTTACCATCACTCCTGAATTCATTGACGAGCAGGCGATGAAAATGACAGGTGAGTACAGCGGACAACTTCAACAGCGTGGATGGACACTTGAAAGCTATCTGGAAATGAACGGGCAGACCATGGAACAATTTGCCGATATGATAAAAGTTCAAGCCGAAACAAGATCAAAATCCTTGCTTGCAATTGAAGAAATTTCGAAAGAAGAAGGTATATCAGTAACTGATGATGATATGGAAGCGGAATATTCGAATATTGCAAACATGCATAATATTCCACTTGAAGAACTGAGACCAAGATTCAGGCAGGAAGATAATGACATAATCAAATCAATCATTACATCAAAAAAGGTATTTGATTACTTGTTAGGGGCTGCGAAAATAATCTAAGGTACAATTTATGGTGACGGGAATTCTGCATTTATAACAATATTGTCACCGGATATTCTAAGATTATTCAGGTTGATATCGAGGGCATTGTCAAAAAACATGACAATGCCTTCATCTACGTAGCCATTAACCGATGTATATATGTTATCTGGAATTGTAAGATTACCTACTTTCATCTCTTTTATTGATGACAGCTTGTCCTTATATTGCAATGAAACTGTCGACAAAACAGGTACTTCATCCGGCAGCTTACCAACAGTGGCTTCAATAACCTCTTTGCTTTCACCGAACGTCTTCGCCATCGCCCCGACATTCACAACAGCGCTGAGAGAGAGTTCGTCTTTTCCTGAAGCCTTCAGTTGAAGATTTTTGAGTGTTGTTTTGTCTGAGAGAAATGAAGAGATTAAATACGAGAAACCCTGTGGTGTCAATATGAGTTCCTTGGTGGCCCTTCCGGTAAAAGAGCTTCGGTCTTGAGTTTTGAGATTATATCCCAGAGCATTGTCGATTTTTGCGATTTCATCATCGGTTATGGTTGAATTATCTATATTCTGCTGTTCATTAATACCAAAAAGGCCGGCCAAAAAAGGATTCTGAAATACCCCTGCTATGCCAAACCTTAAATATACCAATCCAAAAACAATTAGCACCGACAAAACAACAACCATGAATATAGATATGGCTTTTAATATTTTCTTTCTCTTTTTGTGAAAAACATCTCTGTCCATCTATTCATTTTACCTGCTAAAAGTCATAAAAATTAAATATTGTTGCGAATAATTACACAAAAAACCAAGCCTTTAAATCCCTATGACATTAAATAGTCTATGTGAAAATGTGACAGGGCTATAAAGGCAGCAAAACTGTGCTTTTATATGGTAACTGCTTTAGTGGAAATAGTCCTATTCGGCAGAGATTGATTCCATAGAATCCTTCTCTTGAGAATAATCTGTTTCAAGGGGTGCAATTTCCTGTAATTCCTTCTCCTGCTCAAACTTCTCTAGGATCTTTTTAACAAGAGAATCACGGAATTCAGTATTGATCGGATGAACTATGTCACGATACACACCATCCGGCGAGCGCCTGCTAGGCATTGCAATAAACACACCCTTATTGCCTTCAATCACTTTAATGTCATGTACAACAAAAACATCATCGAACGTGACAGAAACCACGGCCTTCATTTTACTCTCGTTGTTTACCATTCGGATTCTAATTTCAGAAATTTCCACTTACATATCCTCCTTGCAACTTAGATCGTCGTATTATCCAGCGTTTTTGTATAGAATGTTAGATTTATTATACACTGTTTTTTTTTTGTTGTCACTATTGCTTGAAAAATAGATGTAAAAAATTGCTAGTAAAGATTGTGTGCAGCAATTACAAGTGAAGATTGTGTGTAACAATTACCAAGGTATAATGCAAAATTCGAGCATAAAAAATCGGCTGTATTTTAAAACTACACAGCCGATTAAATGCAAAAACAAGCTATCTGATTGAATTACTAATCGTCGTCGTCATGTCTGAACGCGCTGGAAATGTATTTTGCAATCAGTCCTATCACTTTTACAATTTCGAAAACAGTTTCGGTCGTATCAGATACAGATACAACTGTATCAGTTACAGCGCCATCTATAGTCCCTATAACCGATCCCGCCTTGTCCAATGTACCTTTCATGCTTACGGCTGCTTCATTCAAATTACTCATTGTGTCCGGGAGGATATTTATGGTCTTGTTAATATTCTCTGTGTTTGACTCCACAATTTTATTGAACTTCTTAAGCAAACTGTTCAGATTTTTCAATGTGATTACAAGAAAAACCGATATAATAACCGCAAGGCTGACAAGAATAAATATTGCCAAAGCTTCTATGTCAATATACATATTCACACCTATGAAATGGCTATAGCCAAATCACATTACCCTTTCAAAATTTTAATGCAATGTATTGCAAAATGAATTGGGACACTCTAATTTATCACTGTAGATTTCGTAATATGCAAAACACTATTTATCTTTTGGCTCTGCTTTGGCGGTTTTTGCCGGCGCTTCCTTTTTGTCAGCATCCTTGGCATCTTCGGTGTTTGTAACTATAGGAGCTTTAGATGTTGCGTCTGCGTCTTTCTTGTGAATTATCTCGGTTACCTTTTCTTTAGCTTCGCTGACTTTTTCTTTAGTAGCCTCTGCAACCTTCTTCGCTCCCTTGGCTATGTCTTTACGTGTATCCTTGCCTGCCTTAGGGGCAAAAAGCAATCCTGCCGCTGCACCTGCTGCCACTCCTATACCTGCTCCGATTGCAATGTTCTTTGCAGTCTTCTTGTTCTGCGCTGCTTTCTTAGCTTTCTTGCTGTTTTCTAACAAATCTTTGATACTCATAATGCTACCTCGTACAATCCAATTGAATCATACTTCCTTTCTCTTAATTTGTTTGTATTAAATTTGAATGATAAGTTAAATATGTTATTATTATATCACTACATTCGTATATATGCAATTTACCATGACATCGATTTGTGTTAGAATAACCATATCAATATTTTCGAAAGCAGGTAATGTCACTATATGGTAACAGTTGATGGCGACCCCACTCTACTTGGAATAAAGACCGGTGGTAAGATTTATTTTGTCGGAATAGGTGGATATAGCATGTGTGGTCTGGCTGCCATATGTCAGAGTGCAGGATACTTAGTAAGAGGTTCTGACATGGAGATGTCCTCAAGAACCAAGCAGCTGGCAAAGGGCGGTGTTTTGGTTTATCACGGTCATAAGTCTGATTATATAGATGATTTCAAGCCTGACTGTGTTGTTTATTCAGTTGCTGTTGACCTCTCAAACCCTGAAATATCCAGAGCCAGGGAACTTGGAATTCCGCTTTTTGAACGCTCATATTTTCTTGGTGGCATAAACCGCCTTTATAAAAATGTAATCAACATTTCCGGCACTCATGGAAAGACAACAACCACCACTATGTGTTCATTAATCTTAGTGGAAGCCGGACTCGATCCCACAGCACATATAGGCGCTATGGTCAGCGACTGGGGCAATACAGTAAGGATAGGGAAATCACACGATATATTTGTATCAGAGGCATGTGAATACAACTCCAGTTTTTTACGTTTCTATTCAACTACAGCTGCAATATTGAACATTGACCATGATCATGTTGATTGTTTTCCTAAAATCGAGGATGTCATTGATGTTTTTGCTGAATTTGCCTGTACAGTTCCTCCATCAGGCTCTCTTGTAATCCCTTCATTTGACAGAAATATACCCGCAATGCTAAAAAAGGTCCAAGATAATAAAATGTCAAAAGGCGAAGAAGCTCTTGACCTTCCCGAAATAATAACATTCGGGAGAGAATTCGATTTGATTAATAACGAAAAACCAAATTTTTATATTACAGATTATAAACTGCAAGATGGATATCCGTCATTTGATGTTTACCGTGACAATAGTTTTCTTTGTCATATAGATCTTTTAATCCCCGGCGAATATAACGCAATGAATGCCCTTGCAGCAATTGCGTGTGCAGTCATAAATGGTGCGGATGGCAATTCCTGTGCCAGAGTGGTCTCAAATTTTCATGGTGCGGATAATCGTTTTTCGGACCGCGGTACTTATAAGGGTGCGGCTGTTATTGCTGATTATGCCCACCATCCTTCAGCAATAAGTGCATCTTTTCTTGCGGCATCAGACATTACAAAGGGGAGGGTCTGGCCTGTTTTTCAACCTATTACCTTTAATCGTGTAATCGGCCTTTTTGATGAATTTGTTTCGGCACTGCTCGAGTGTCCTGACTCCATGATTTTTGAAGTCTATACGTCGCGAGAATCTGACAGTCAAGGTTTTTCCGCCAAAATGATCTGTGACAAAATAAATTCTCTTGGTGGAAGTAGTAATTTTATGGACGGGTACGAAACATTGAAAGCTGCTCTTGACGAAAAGATTTCCCCCGGTGATCTCATTTTGTTTATGGGTCCGGAGGGACTTAAGGAAATTGCAGACCGCTTGGTTGCCGGCCAGTAACAAAACAAGGAGAATTTTTTTGAGCCTTTTATCTATAGAAGCTTTATCCAAAAGTTATTTCGACAAGACAATATTAGATAATATTAGTTTTAAGATTCATCCGGGGGACCGTCTTGGTCTAATCGGTGAGAATGGTGCCGGCAAAACCACGCTCTTTAAAATCATCGCAGGTAAAGAGACAGCAGACAAAGGCAGAGTAATAAAATCAGGTAATGCGATAATTGGATATCTGACACAAGGTACCGATGAATCATTCACTGACACTTCTGATGTTCTAGCAAACAGGGAATTGGATGAATTGGAGTCAGCCATTCATTTAAAAGAGCACGCAATTGCCTCCGAGCAGAATCATGAAAGTCATGAATACCGCAGACTTACAGCAGAATACGCTTCACTTGTCTCGAAATTTGAATCTTTGGACGGATACGCCTATGAGAGAAACATGCGAGAGATCCTGTCTGGCCTTAATCTTCCCGAAAACGCCCTTTCATTGCCGTTTTCTTCGCTCTCCGGTGGCGAAAAAATGAGAGTTGCATTCGCCAGGATTTTATTAATGAAGCCTGATATTCTCCTGCTGGATGAACCTACCAATCATATGGATATCGCAGCTGTTGAATGGATTGAGGACACATTGTCAAAATACAAGGGCGGTCTTATTGTCATATCTCATGACAGATATTTTCTTGACAAAGTTACCAACAGGACCGCCAGCCTCGAAAATGGCAAACTATATTCAAGAGCTGGAAACTACACTAGATTCATGGAGCAGGCGCGGGTCGAATCAGATTTTGCCATGAAGGAGCTAGATGGTATTGAGAAGGAATTGATGCGGCAGACCGAGGTAAAGCAGACCATGTTGTCCCATCGCAATATGTCAGGTTACCATGCCCGCGAAAAGGTTGTAGAAAAACTTGCAGATGCGCTGCTTGATGCAAAGTCTAAATTACGTAGCGCCCAGTCTTCTAAATTAAAATTGTCATTTCTTGCAGGAAATGAGCCCAAAAATCCACGAAAGCTTCTTTTGAAGGCGCAAGGCCTGGCTAAATCATATGATGACAGATTGCTTTTCAGGGATGTGTCTTTTGAGGTTACAGCCAGTGATAAGATTTTTCTTGTCGGTCCCAATGGTTGTGGCAAATCAACACTTCTTGCTCTGTTCCTGGGTAAGCTTGGTGATTTTGATGGAAGCGTTCAACTCTCCAGAAATCTGACATATGCACATATGGGCCAGCATGTGACTTTTGATGATGAGGATATGACCCTTTCTGATGAGATTATGACACGGTTTGACTATACGATTGGTCAGGCAAAGGGTATACTTGCTCGATTTGGTTTCTACGACACAGACATATATAAGAAAATAAGCGTCTTATCAGGTGGTGAGAGATCAAGGCTTTATCTGGCATGCGCACTTCAGGACAATCCCGATATAATGTTTTTAGACGAGCCAACCAACCACCTTGACATCCCTTCACGGGAAGTTTTAGAGCGTGCATTAATAGAATATGAAGGCGCCTTTATTTCGGTAAGTCATGACAGATATTTCATTGAGCGCTGTGCCAGGAAAATTTTCGGGTTTACAGACTTGACCATAAAAGAATTTGGCTCATTCAATGAGTATCAGAGTTATAACAAAAAGGCTCTTAAGTCTGAATCTGCAGCAAATTCATTGGCAAAGATAGGATCTGGCACCTCAAGCAATACAGAATTTGATGTCTGCCCTACATCAAATAACGGCTTAAACTCTTTGGGGGCTGAAATGAAAGAGATTAAAAACATTAATTTAAAAGAACGTAAGAACCGTGTAGAAGAGAGAAGATTGATAGCCTTTAAAAAAGAGCAGAAAAAGCAGCTTGAGTTAAAGATCGAGTTGCTGGAAACCGAAAAATCGGATATAGAAAGTTCATTCGGCAAGGATTCAGACTATATTAAATATGAGAGATACGCCAGTCTTCTAACCGAACTCGAGAAATGCTATGAAGATTACTGCTCGTTGGAAGAAGATATATCATAAATTCAAAATAAATTTATTGATTACATGTGCTACGCCATCTTCATCATTGGATCTTGTTACGTAGTCAGCAATCCGCTTGACTTCGTTGTCGGCATTGCCCATCGCCACCCCTAGTCCGGCATATTCTATCATTGACAGATCATTAAATCCATCCCCTACGGCAATCATTTCACTTTGCTTTATATTATAATGCTGACCTATTTTGGCCATGGCAATTGCTTTGGAGGCCTTTATGTCGACAAATTCAAGAAACATTGGTCTTGATGTATGGATATTTACATTTTTGCTGAGAAATGGCAAAACTTCGATGCTATACCTGTTGATTGTTTCAATCTCGTCATACCATAACAGCTTCGTAACGCCATTGGCAGTAACATCTGTCAGGTCCTTGACAAGATTAGGTGTTACACTTGTTATTTCTGTGTATTTGCGTGTTCTTTCATTTAATTCGTTAGCAAAAAGTCTATTGTCAGCCCAGACAAGTATAGTGGTGCCGTATGCTTCGCCTAAGCGGACAATCCGGCTCGCGTCGTCAGCAGAAAGTTTCTGTTCGTAAAGCACCGTCCGAGAATTACCAAGGATAACCATGGCGCCATTATATGTAATAAAAGGTGAATCGAGACCCAGTTGTTGATTAAGATGCCTAACCCCCTGAATCGGTCGTCCGGTAGATATTGTAAAAATTACGCCTTGGGCGACACAGGCTGCGATGGCTTCCTTTGTTGTCTCTGTTATTATGTCATCACTATTTAGTAGTGTCCCATCTACATCAACTGCGATTAGTTTGTATTTCATTTATATAAATCCTTACAGAATATTGTCCTGGAGCGTAAAATATTATAAATCTTGTCATGGTTAACATAAAGATTTCAGAGATGCCAGGCATATCGTATAGAAGTCATTCGGGCATATAGGTAGGAACAACTGCTTTAAGGGCTTCACGTATATCCTTCTTCGATTTGATTGCTGATTGCAGCGAAGTCATTCTACCCTCCAGCTTCTCATAAGTCATAAAATCGTCTTTGGCTACACTGATTTTGCGGTTCCTTGTCTTTTCGACATTTTCGTAATCCATTGTCAGTTCTTCATATAGTTTCTCACCTGGTCTTAAACCGATATACTCGATTTTGATATCGACATCAGGCTCCAAGCCTGCAAGCCTTATCATGTTTCTTGCCATGTCATCAATTAAAACAGGCGTTCCCATATCAAGAATAAATATTTCACCGCCGGTAGCCATTGATCCGGCTTCAATAACCAGTTTGGCCGCCTCCGGAATAGTCATAAAGTACCTTGTCATCCTTTTGTCGGTAATAGTAATGGGGCCACCGTCAGCCAGTTGCTTCTTAAATAATGGAATAACACTGCCATTACTTCCCAGGACGTTACCGAATCTGACGGCTGCAAATACTGTCGCCGACTCTCCATCGGTGCTTTTGACATGGTCATTCATACCTTTGACAACATATTCACACATTCTTTTCGATGCACCCATTACATTTGTTGGATTGACAGCTTTGTCAGTTGAAATAAGGATGAATCTCTCGACTTTGTTGGTAATAGCTGCATTGCATAAATTATAAGTTCCAAAAACATTGTTTTTGATTGCCTCCTCCGGGTCATTCTCCATCAAAGGAACATGTTTGTGAGCTGCAGCATGGAAAACCACCTGAGGTTTATACTTGATAAATGTGTCGTTTAACTTTTCGTCGTCCCTTACGCTTCCAATTACAATAGTAAATTTCTGATTGGGGTATTTGCGTGAAATTTCAAAATTCAGAGCGTAGGAATTGTTTTCGTCAATGTCATATACTACTATGTGGTCAGGATTTAGTCTGCATGCCTGTCTGCAAATTTCAGATCCTATCGACCCGGCTCCACCACTTATGAGAACTGTCTTGCCGGTAAGGTATTTTGCCGCAGCGTCAATGTCCATGTCTACAGCTTCCCTGCCAAGTAAATCTTCAGGCTTTATTGCCTCGAGCTTAATAAGTGAAACACCTGCATCCTCGGAATTCAAATATCCCTGCATATCGTCCACAGAGTTGTTAAACATCTCGGCTATATCCGATTTCAGGACTTCACAACCCGTGTTAAGGCAGATATCCAGGAGTTCTTTAAGTTGTAATGTATTAATTGAAGGAATCGCTATTATAATCCTGTCGATGCCGTATTCCTTGGTAAGACGAGGTATATCATGGCGGTTGCCTGCGATTGGTATGCCAAGGAGCTGCATGTTGATTTTCGTCGGGTCGTCGTCTATAAGAACAACGGGCATGCCGCGCTTCTTGGGATCATGCGTCATAGACCTTATTATCATCGCACCTGCGTCTCCAACTCCGACAACCATAACCTTTTTCGCCGAGCTGCTCTGTGATGATGAGAATAGTATCTGTTTTGACCTGATAACGAGCCTGTACCACATTCGCGTTGATGTCATCGCAACAAAGCAGATAAGAACACTCATTGGGAAAGTATATAGAGGAATATTGATTTCGAGAGACCTTGTTATAAAAAGCAAAACTGAAAAGTCAAATACAAGTACAATCAAAAGTGTAATTATCTCTGTGGCACCTGCATATTTCCAAAGACTTGAGTAAAGTCCGAAAATATAGTTGATAGTAACAAAAATTGTAAGAAATAAAATTCCTTCAGGAATATACTTAAGCATGGTATCTATATAATTACCATATCCCAGTTCTGAACCTCTCTCAAGTGATTTGAAAATGTAACCTGAAAAAGCAAGGCTTGCTATAACGAAAAAAATATCGGATATCATAAATGAAACCATACGTATATTCAGTTTATATTTGTATTTTTTCATTGGATTATATACTCTCCTTCTATCTCGGTCTTTATAATGAAAATATAATCTTGGCTATCTATAAAGCGGTCCGAAATTCCTGCATGCCTGCATATCTGAATTTTCCATATTGGTCGTGCCAAACGAGCTCCATGAGTGAGGTCTGAAAATCTTTGCTTCATCAATATTATGCATCACAACAGGGATTCTAAGCATTGAGCAAAGTGTTATGATTTGGGCTCCTATATGACCGTAATTGAATGAACCGTGATTGGCTCCCCAGGTAGCCATAACAGTGTATACATCTTTGAAAGCGCCATTCCCGGTGATGCGCGGTGCAAACCATGTCGACGGCCATGTCTTGCTTGTTCGTTCATATAGTATTTCATTGACATGCTCCGGTAATTTTGCGGAATATCCTTCAGCTATCTGAACTACCGGTCCGAGCCCGTCTACAACATTTACTCTGATCATTGTCATTGGAATTTCCGCACGTGTTACAAACTGTGATGAAAATCCGCCGCCTCTGAAATACCCGACATCCGCAGGATCCCATAAAGTTGCTCCAAGACAAGCATCCACATCATCAGAGGTAATCTCCCAGAAAGGTTTCATTACCTGTTTGCCTTCGCTGTCACGTTGTTCACCACAGCCGTCAAGAGCAGCGGCTCCTGAGTTGATGAGATGAATCAGGCCGTCTTTTGCGACACCCTCTGGCTTCCATCCCGTAACTCTTTTGATTGCATCCGGACTCCAATACGTTCTGACATCCGCAAAAACCGACGCACTATTGCTTATGAGATGTCCAAAAAGCATAGCTGTAGCATTTAAATTGTCGTTTTCTGTAGCAACCAGCAGCGGTTCTCTTATTCCATTCCAGTCAAAAGATGTTGAAAGGATTGATTCTGAAAAGTCATGGTTAGGATAGTGATCCGTCCATTGACGTTGACCTTGAACACCACCAAAAATCGCATTACGTCCGAGAGATTCTTCAACAAATCCCAAAGATTTCAATGCCAGGTTGCCAATCATGATATCTTTTATTATAAGAGTTGACTTAATCACCCAGTCCCACTGTGAATCCTTCTCAGCTCTGTTAAAAGAGTAGGGGCTGTCCTGGAAAAAATCAGGACCCTCTTTACAATATTTCTTGACCCAGGCTTTTGCCTTATCAAATTCAACAGGGTCATAGATATTCCTTTCGATTCTTCTGACTATTTCAGTTTGATCCAGCCATTCAACCCTTATTCCGAAATATTTCTGGTATAGTATAGGATCCATTATGGACCCTGCAATTCCCATGCACGTTCCACCGATGGAAGCATATGACTTTCCTTTCATATAGCCTACAGCCATAGCCGCTTTTGCAAAATTAAGGATTTTCTCTCGTACATCCTCCGGGATTGCTGTATCATCGGCATCTTGCACTTCTCTACCATATATAGAAAAAGCCGGAAGACCTCTCTGTGTATGAGCTGCCATTACAGCTGCGAGATAAACCGCACCGGGTCTCTCTGTTCCGTTAAATCCCCAGACAGCCTTCGTGGTGAGCGGATCCGTATCCATAGTCTCCGTTCCGTAACACCAGCAGGGGGTTACAGTCAGTGTAGCAGTTACATTCTGTTCGGCAAAAAGGTCAGCGCACTGCGCCGCTTCGGCAACTCCTCCTATGCATGTGGGGGAAATAATACATTCGACAGGCATACCGTTGGAATGACGAAGATTTTCGGAAATCAATCCGGCTGCAGCCTTTGCCATGTTCATGGTCCTGTCTTCCAGTGATTCCCTTACTCCGTTCATTCTTCCGTCAATAGTAGGTCTAATGCCTATTTTTGGCATTCTTCCTATTAAACGATTTGTAATTTCTGTAATTTGATGTGTCATATAAGTAGCCTCCAAATATAAAATTATTATTTTCTTATTATAAAAATTAAACATCTTAGTATAACATTCTGTGAAGAGTAAATCCACAAAAAAATTAAATTCCCGCCTACTGATTAGGATAAACGCATCAATTTTTCACAAAAACCTATTGACTTGGTGAATTGAAAATACTTATGCTTGACGTTTTCTAGTTTTTTTGCTATAATTGTATTACATAGTATGTAATACTGAGGAGGTGAAATGATGGCGGATTATCCAGACTGGGTATTGAAACACAAGGTTAAAGGAACCTACATCAATTATGTCAAAGGGAAATACTACCTGTATGCAGCGCATTCTGAAAGGGTTCCAGGCACAAAGAAGGTAAAACGGATATGTGACGGGTATCTCGGAAGGATAACCGAGTACGAAGGATTGATTCCAGTCAAGGACAAGGTTTCCGACACAATCAAGGTCATGGAATATGGAGTCTCCTTGCTTCTTTTGGGTGTCTGTTCCAATATTCACAAAGGCCTTCGAAGAACCTTTACAAAGAATGGCGACTTCATAATGGTTGCTTCCTTGCTATGCTTTATTTATGGAAAATACTCTGAAATACTTTACCATCAGTCCTTTCTATCCACTCGTTTTCCTTATCTGGATTTTAAAAGTCCTCTTACCGAGGCGCAGATATATGGTATTGACCGAGGCGTTAGAATGATCAAAGATAACGCACAAAGGGTTTTCGGGGAGGATCTGCAAGATATTCTTTTTCATTTCGGACATATTTACAAAGTCAATGTCAACGGGAAGCTCTATTTATCTGAAGAAACCGATGAGATAAAAATGTACAGGCAAAAATACAAGATAGAACTGGAGGATGTTGTGAATGGGTAAGATTTGTAATTACATATTTCGATTAAATCTCCCATTATTTCCGATATATTGCCACATGAGTGAAGTGCAACAATTTTGCCAGATTTTTTAACTCTTTCAAACATGATTGCAAGATAAGGCTTAATGAATATGCGCCATGTTACGGGGCTCATAAGCAGTCCATTTTGTTGCCCATAGTCATCTCCGAAATAAAATCCATCAATATCATATTTTACAGCTTCATCAATAATTTGTAGGTTAACGCTTAATATTTGTTCAAACAGCTCCTTAACAAAAGCTTCCTCAACCATCAAATCCATCAAGAAATTTTCAAAGCCCCGCAAACTCCAAGCTCTTTCGAAAAACGCTGATCCAATTTTCCCCATCTTAAAAGAATCACGACTGTTATTGACAAGTTGAAGGGTCGACGTTTTCACATTTTCAAGATCAGGCTTTGGAAGATGAAACCCTATTATCTCCGGCTCTTTCAAAACGTATTCCTTAATAATTCCAATATCCTTATCAAGTCCGCTTCTATCCCACTGTACTCCGTATTCATCCAAATATATGTCATTATCTAAATTCGTGCCCTGATTATAACCAACCTTTTCAATATGATTCCCGAGCCAACCCCACAATTCGCCTTGTGATATCTCCAGATGGTTACATAAATCATTTGAAAGTGTTGAACACAATTCAATATTATATGGTATGATGTCGGTTTGTATGTGAGATATTGTCGCTTTTACTCTTTCCTTTTTCATGATATCTTCCCCTTATTTCGCTATATTTGAATTATTTTTTATTTCATTGATTAATAATTTTTATAAATCGTTTAAAGCAATTATCCCACTCGTCAACATTTTGGGGAGTATATTTTTTAAGCTCATATGAGTTTGTAATCACTTCTCTGGCTTCTCTGATAGAATTTATCTCGCCAGCTGCAATTAATTGTACGACTACATTGCCCAAAACTGTTGCTTCTATAGGTCCTGCTGTAATCTCACGCCCTGTTGCATTGGCAGTGAATTGATTCAGCAATTTGTCCTTTGAACCCCCGCCAATAATATGTATCTCATTGAATTTCTTGTCTGTGATTTCTTCAAGGCGATTGAGTACAAACCGATATTTAAAAGCTAAGCTTTCATATATACATCGGGCAACTTCGCCCATTGTTTCCGGAATCGGCTCACCATTATCCTTACATAATTTTTGTATTCTTGACGGCATATTCCCGGGCGTTAATAATTCAGGTGCGTCAGGGTCGATAAGGCTTCTAAATGGCTTAGATAGGTGTGCCTGTGCCTCTAAATCCGCAAAACTAACAACTTCTCCTCCGCTTTGCCACTTACGTCTTGCTTCCTGAATAAGCCATAAACCCATAATGTTTTTTGAAAATCTTATTGTTCTATTAAATCCGCATTCATTTGTAAAGTTATACTCCGCGGATTTTTCATTAATAATTGGTTTATCCGTTTCAATTCCCATTATTGACCACGTTCCGCTGCTTATATAGACGAAATCCTTTTTATCGGTTGGCACAGATACAACAGCAGATGCAGTATCATGTGATGCAACCAAAATCACCTCTGCCTTTTTTACGGCAAGTTCATTGCAAATACTATCTGATAACATACCTGCCGAACTACCACAATCAACTATATCTCCAAATAATCTTTTTGGAATCTCCAATTTATCCATTAAATCCGTTGCCCAATCTCCAGCATTAGGATTAAATAGCTGTGTTGTTGATGCCCATGAATATTCACTCCACTTATTACCGGTTAAAAAACAATTGAACAAATCGGGTATGGAAATCAGCATAGTAGAATTTTCAAGCAATTCGGGTCTGTTTTTTACCAATGATAGGACTTGGTAAATCGCGTTAATCTCCATAAATTGTATTCCGGTTTGATTGTATATTTCATCTTTCGATATTTTAGAAAAAGCAAATTGCATCATTCCTGTTGTCCTTGAATCCCTATAATGAATCGGGTTTTCAAGCAGCATCCCATTTTTGTAAAGAAGCGCGAAATCATTTCCCCAAGTATTAATACCAATACTATCAAATCCACCTTTAAGTGAACATTTGATTATTCCCTGTTTTATCTCATAAAAAAGCCGCAAAATATCCCAATAAAATACACCATTTACTAACACCGGCTCATTACCAAACCGATGAATCTCTTCCATAGTAATTTTATTTCCATCGAAACTCGCCTTCATGACTCGGCCACTGGAAGCTCCAAAATCAAATGCTAATACTGTTTTAGCTTGCTGTATTCTATCAATCCCCTTAATCCCTATCTTTTAACTAAACCATCGCTCTTATATTTTTTCACTATGGTCTGTTATAATTTAAAGCTAAATCTTTTTAATTCCGGCGATTTCATAATAAAAAAGTGCTTTCGCCCAACTCAATATCATTAAAATTTGCCATAATAGTATCTGGTGCGAGATCATCGCCTACCACTTCGGGTTATGAGGGGCAACCTTTCCGTTTTACAGGTGTTAATTACGCAATATTGCCCCTCATATTTGTATGTATTTTGTTGTTTTTTTAAGGTTTGATTTTGATAATTGTTGGTAATTGACAGTATTAGATTATAAGTTTTGTTATTGTTTTGTCAATTAAATCCCGTTTCAATACCGTGATTAAGATTTGATTTTATTATTGTATATTTTGGTCGCCATATTAACTATATCATTCGCTTCTTCTTCATTTTTAGCATAACATACCAAGTTTAATCCTTCTGGTTCTAAGTTCTCGCAAAGAGGCTTTATGTCCAAAGGTTCGCAATAGGCCTGCACATTTTTCCCCGCTTTTTGAATTTTTTTATAAACATCTATCCATTCTCTCGCAGGAGCAGCACCGCTCCCAGGAACCCACTGGACACAGTTTAGGTTTGGTAGCTCTAACAATCTGTCTAAATGCCTTAATGCACCCGGTCCGTCTAAATGATACATACTTGCGGGAATTAAATCCAATTCCTTTTGCAATCCGGGTATGACATAACCTTCAAAATCCTCTGCTGAAATCAAGCAACTAAAATCGCAAGATGTTACATACCAATTCTTTTGAGGATGCCAGATTCCCGTCCAATTTGTTGAACCCTCTTGAACCTTACTTATCATTGAATTTAGCTGACTAAGCATCTGTTTATGAACCTCAAAAATTTCATCAACTCGTGGATTTATTATTTCGTGGTTATCAAATACATCCATACAAAGCTCCTGTGGACCCCTAAGCGAAACTAAGCAATCCGTGCCTGGATGAAGGTCACTAACTCCGATTAAATAATCTCCCTTAGCGTCATTTATTAGTTCTTTTGTCATTTTAACAATTTGCTTCCACCACTTGTTGTTTTCATCAAAAACAATTTTTGGAAGCTCGTTCCAATTATTCACATTGTGAATAGCCCAGCTTGTATCCTCACCAAATTCAATATCGCACCCACATACTGCTCCTGTTAAATCCGGTCCTAAATTTGGAAAAATAGTAGGGAATGCCTCCCCTGCAAAGTATGTATTTTCAAAATAACTACGGCTTTTGGCAATGATATAATCCATATCAAGCCAACGGTCAATTAATTTTTGTGGTATGCTGTATTCCATTTGCTTTATCTTTGATTTTGGAGCAACAATACTCATAATAGGTCGGTCATGGTTTTCCTTATTCCAAAATTCAAGCCATCTTTCTTTTACCTTTTCATAATCTTGATAAATCATTAATATCCTCGTTCCTGAAATTAATTTGATTGACTTATTAATTGAATTTCTAAAATGTGCTTTTTAATTCTCATTAAATCCGAAATAGTAACTATTCCATTTTTATCATTATCTGCAGCTTTTATTTCAATTGTTGATGGCGTTTTTAATTTTAATAGCATCTCTTTTACCGAAACTAAATCGTTCACCTGAATATCACCATCACCATTTATATCACCAGAAATCAATAGTTTATATGTTTGCGATGTAAAATTTGGTTTTTCTGCAACTAAGGTTGTATTTGTTCCCACAGTTGAATTTGGTGATAGAATCTCATTGCCTAAAACATCAAAAAGCATTAAAGTCACATTCGTTCCTTTTACAATGTTTGATAAACTTATAAATTCACTTACTTTTGACTTTAAAGGAATATTTGAAATAATATTTTCACTGTTTACATTGTTTTTCAAGAAAGTAATCATTCTTTCCTCTTGCGAAAATGATAGGTCTGTTAGCACAGTGTTTCCATTTGTAAACTCAAATACAATTTGGTCTGTTGGGGCAATACTCTCTAATTGTATATTAATTTCATCATATGAAGCAATAGAATGCCAATCTTCAACAGGCCATACCTTTATACCATTTTTTGCAAGTCTTGCCTTTGCACCATTATTTGAACCCAAAACCCCTTTTATTTTTACATTTGAATAGAAATCCGTTTTAAACGAAATGGAAGGATTTGGTGAATTTTCACTTAATCTATATAACCATAAGCCCTTCCAAGTTATATGGTCGTAATGAGTCATATAGCAGTTACTTGTGTTAAAATATGCTTGATTTTGATATATATCGGCATTAGATAAACCCCATAAACTTGTAAATGATGAAAACATATTGTTCTCAACCTGTCCAAACTTTAAATTAGATGTTTGGTTTAAAGCATTATACCCCAAAGAATTTGCCATAAAAACCGACTTGTGTGTAGCATCAAATACATCAAATAAATATGTTGTTGATTTTATTGCCGTTTCTGGTCCAACATTACCGCATTTATCCTCTGCCGTAACCTTGTAATAATATATTGCATTTGTGTCAAATTCCTGTGTGTCTGAAAATGAATTTGTCTTGCTTTCTCCTATAAGATTAGTGTAAGAGGTTATGAAATCCTGCTTTGTTGACCTGTGAATGTTATAATGGCTAATCCCATTGCCACCATCGGTTGCACCTTGCCAGCTTAAATCCATTCCATTATCATTTTGATTATGTGTTATGTCTAATTGGCTAATTGCCGTTGGGTTATCGCTTTCCTTTAATAGGGTATTTGAATTTAAATCAAAGCCTGTATCTGTTTTCCAATTATTAAAATTAATAAAGTTTCTGCCATAATAATTTGCACGAAAAGCTGTTCCATTATCAGAATAAAAAGAATTATTATTCATTCTTGTAATATTTGTATCGCTTGTAAAGTTATAAATTCGTGTGGTCGTGCTAAGCCCATATAAAAAAACTATATTGTTATTTGAAAACTCATTATTTGACCACACACCAGCAGTATAAAGCTTTGTACTTAATGCAACGGTATCAATTTTATCAACAAAAATAATGTTTTCATTTACTTTTAGGTTTTGTAAGCCAGACCAATTATTTAGTGTATCGGCATTATATGAAGTAATAGCTATTTGTCCAGGTCCTATGGCTGTTTTCGCATTATTCCCCTTAACCTTATTATACATAATAGTCCCATTGCGATTTGCCATTGTTTCAATTCCTGGACCTTTATTGTCGTGCGCATAGTTATATTGAATATTTACATTCTCGCAAGTCCAATCTATATCAAAGCCACACGCATCATGTCCGTTATTGCTATCAGATTGGTTGTAGGCCTCATTAAACATAATATCTATGTCTGTGCTAAGAATACACCATATTGCCCCTGCACCCCAGTCAACTCCGGTTCCTGTGTATATGCCACAATCGTGAACTAAATTCCATTTAATTGCACCATATCTTGTATGATGCAATGTGATACCTTGATTACCTGTGTTATACACAGTGTTATTAAATATTTTTACATATTTTAACAGCTCAATACTTCTCATATCCTGTCCCTCTGCTGTATTCCAGCCGACAGTAGAGATGCCTGCCCAACCAACATTATATACTGTGTTGTTTTTTATAATTAGATTACTCAAAATAGTCGTTAGTCTTGTATATGGATAAACCATACTTATTTTTATACCATCACAGTTTTTGTCAACCCCTTGACCGCTGATTTCATTATCTTCTATATTAATATTAGCCCATTCACCATTGCCATTATAGTAAAACTGTATACCGGTATTTCTGTTGTAACCCGTAATAATTTCAGTTGTCGTACATTCAACGGCTAATCCCTTAATTGTCCAACCACCAATATTAGTTCCCCCTACAACTGTATAAGCATTGCTTCTTATTTTGGGCTTGTTCCCAGTTCCATAAGAGGTTAATGTTATGGGGCTTTCCTTTGTTCCAGAACCCCATAATTGAATGCTTTCATTCCAAATCTCTCCACATTTTAGATTTATTGTGTCCCCTGCAACAAATGTTTTTGTTGATATTTTGCTTAGTGTTTTCCAAGGCGTGTTTACTGAAAGACCATTATTTGTGTCTAAGCCATTTGTATAGTCAATATAATAATTATTAGTAGCAGCACTAACTTTAAATGGCATAACCTTTTGAGAAAACATAATAAAATTGAATATTATTACAAAGCTCAATAGAAAACAAAATGCTTTATTAACCCTTTTCATTATAAAACCCACAACCCTTTTTGTTTATTATTTTTTATCCATCTCAAAAACGCAGGCACTGTATTTATTCTTTAATTTTATAGTTAATATGCTGTTTTCTTTGTTGAATGTTGCAATCTTTAAAGCTTCGTTTGGATAGCTCAATTTAATTTCAAATTCACTACTATTTAAAATATTAATCTTTATATTAATTGTGGACTTTTTGCTTGCCAATCGCCATATTGCAACAAATATTTTATCTTCACTTTGCAATCCAAGACAAAGAAACTCACTTTCTGTTTTTGGTAATCCAATAGGCCAAAAGGGTGTTGATATTGGAATGTAATTTCTAATCTTTTTGTAAAAATCCAGCCCTTCCTTTATCTTATCAAAACACTTATTATTAACTTGTGCTAAGTGTCCGCTTTGGTGTATTCTAAGTAACATTGCATTGACCATATTAAAAACTGTTTCTTTTTCATTTGCATCCTTCAAAGGATATGACCAAACAGCAGCCTGTTCAGGAGTTACAACCGTCGGAGCAGCCGCTGCAATGGTAGCATATTTTTTATAATCTGTTTGGTCGCTTGTTGACTGAATGCTATGTCTTGATAACAATGCATAGTCCATTCTTAGTCCTCCGCTACCACAGTTTTCAACAACCAAATTCGGATATTTTACAAAAACATCATCTAACCATTTTAAATATGCACGATTGTGCTGTAAAAGTCCATCTCCAAAGCTATCAGCTTTAAGCTCTGTTCCACATCCTGCATTAATGTTATAGTCCATTTTTATATAACCAACACCATATTCACTTACTAACCTATCAATAACTGAATGTGCAAATGAAGCAACTTGCGGATTTCTAAAATCTAATTGATAGCGTGAGTGGTCAATAATAGGCTTACCATGTCTGCAAAAAAACCAATCCTTTGAAACCTTGCTTGTCATCGGGCAATTAATACCCATAACCTCTAACTCCAACCAAAGACCTGCAACCATTCCCTTGCTCTTTATGTATTGGATTACCTCTTCAACGCCATTTGGAAATCGACTTTTTGAAGGCAACCATTCACCTACACTATCCCACCAAAACCCATCCGAATACCATCCAGCATCTATACAAAAATATTCACAGCCGGCTTTGAATGCGGCATCAATTAGGGGTATAAGCTTTTCTGTTGTAGGGTCTCCAAAAAGACAATTCATATAATCATTGAAAATGATTGGCAAATTAACATTATCCTCATTAGGTCTGCGAATTGCTCTGCGATATTGTGTCATTATGCCGATGACATCATCAAACCCTTGATTTGAAAAAGCAATACAAATAGGGACAGTTATAAATTGTTCATTTGGTTTTAAAGACTTCCACCAATGGTTTTCGTTTTCGGTAGGACCGCTAAGCTGTAAATAAAGGTGATCCGTTATATCCCCTATCTCCCACTGCCATGAACCATTATTCTCAATCTGAAACATTATATGTTGGTTGCTTTTTGTGTTTTCTATGTAGCCAACAGGTAAATATTCATTTGTAGACCAAGTTCCGGTATTGTGAATGCTTATTCGGTTTGTTGTAAAAGAAAAGACCTTAGATAGTCCTAATTCATATAAATTATATGAATGCCACATAACCTCCCCATACCAAGTATTATGAGGAATCTGCACCTTTATTTTATCCTGCCAATTACCATCGCCCTCTTTATCAAATCCTACGAGCTTAAAAGAGCTTATATACTCTATCCCCTGCTCTGCATTTGATATATTTTCCACTTGCGTCCAAGCACGAATTGCACCTATTCCATTAAAAAACTGATAGTGGCAAATCACTATAAATTCTTCATTGCCGCAAATCATTTCTAATTTTTGGCCATAGTTATTTTTATACTCATTATACTTAAAATATTTTAAATCAGATGCCGGTGAAGTTCCTGTGTGCTTAGCACCGTGATGGTCATTTTGATTTTTTCCCGTAACTTGAAATTCAAAACAAGAAAACCACTTTTTAGCATACTGTTCAATCAATTCCTCGCAAAAAGGTTCATTAGAAATATGAAGGAGCTTTAAATAGCCCTCATCGTCAACCTCAAAAACAACATTCATTCCATTTTCCGAAAATTTGAGCAATTCCATTTTTTACAACTCCCAAAAACACCAGTTTCCTATTTAGACAATGTGCGTTTCCGAAATATATAAAATATTTTTTCAGAAACGCACTATTATTACTTAGATATCCCTGCTGCTTTTTTATTCATCAAATCAGCAAACTGGCTTCCGCCCATTGAATTGTATTCATTTACAAAATTTTGCCAATCAGAGTCAAAATTACTTGACTTATAAACTAATTTAACAATCTCATCTAAAACAAATTGGGTCATTTTACTTCGTTTTGCAACCGGAAATTCATTGTTAGAAACGTAAACTCTTGAAAGTGGATTTGGCACTACAACAGCATCGTTTACTTTTAAGGTTTCAAGCATTATCTCTCTTAAAGGCTTTTCGTCATAGTAAAAATCTTGGTCCCAATTAACTAAATTTTTAATGGCTACTGTTCCGTCAACTGTCTCAATAAAATTTGGATAGCCGGTAGCTTCCTTTGGAATTAGGTTAACTATTTTATTATTCTCTTTTTTATAGTGAGTTCCTTCTATCCCATATCTATTTAAATTAACCCCTTCGTCCGATAGAAGAAAATCCAAAATCATCAATGCTCTTTGCTTTTTGTCGTCATCAATGTCGGCATTTATTGATGTAAAAGCAAAATAGTTCTCCATTGCATCAAGTCTTTGCTTTCCATCAACCCCTTTTAGTGGCGGAAGATATGTAAATACATCCTCAGGTTTTTTATCTTTATAAACCTTTTTGAAGTCATTATAGTAGGTTTCATACCAGCCTCCACCATTTAGTGTCATAATACCAATTTTGCCTGTTATAAATTTATCTATTTTAGCAGAATAATTTGTGGTGAAAAACTCAGGGTCTAAAATCTTTTCGTCATATAGTTTTTTGTAAAAGGTAACGGCGTTCTTCATTTCGGGGCTAATAACCTCTTGTGTCCACTTATCTCCAGCTTTCTTCCAATTGTTTAAGCTCGCTCCAAAGGCATTAAAAATCGGATAAGCCCAATACACTCCATCGTCGCCTGTGCAATATCCAAATGTGTCTTTTTTTCCATTTTTATCGGGATCATTATTCGCAAATGCCTTAACAACATTATAAAACTCATCTATTGTTGTAGGAATTTTAAGATTTAAATTTGAAAGCCAATCCTTCCTTATCCAAGTTAAATGACTATTGTGATATTTAATGTCACGGTTCTCAGCTTTAATTGGAATTCCATAAACCTTTCCATCCTGTAATGATTTTAAATCTCCAAACTCAGTGACCCTCTTTTGAATATTTGGATAATCCTTCAAATAACTGTCAAGCGGTAATACAATCTCTTCTCTCATCCACTTTTCATAGGTTTCAGGACGCTCAAATAAATAGCTTGTAAATATGTCTGGCACATCACCAGATGCAATATACATATTTAATTTGTCTTCCCAATTGTTCCAAGTTGCTGTAAGTGGTTTAAAGGTTACCTTAAATTTATCCTTGTAATATTTAAAAATATCCCCAGTTTCATCCTCTGATACTCGTGGAAAAACCCACCCAAAAACACTAAGCTCAATTTGTTTTAAATCAGCAATATTTTTTGAGGAAACTGTTTTTGTTGGTGTAGTCTTGCAACCTGCAAATACTATTAACATTAATGCAATTGCCAAAAATAAGCTTACAAATTTAATTATTCTTTTCAAACTAATCACTCCTTATTATTAATTTTTTACCGAACCTATCAATACACCTTTTACAAAGTGCTTTTGAACAAATGGATAAACAATAATTATGGGCAAAACCGAAATCATAATAACTGCCATTTTAATGTTTTCTTGGCTCATATACTTATCTATATTTAACGATATACTCTTTGTAATATCGGTTTCACTATTAACGATTATTTCCCTTAAAACTAAGGTAAGCGGCCACAGCTTTGCATTATTCAAAAAAAGCATTGGTGCAAACCAATCATTCCATTTTGAAACAGCTGTAAATAGTCCAATTGTTGCCAAGGCGGGCATTGAAAGAGGCATAATAATTTGAATATACGTTCTAAAATAACCTGCTCCGTCTATCTTAGCTGATTCCTCTAATTCCTTAGGCAATTCCTTGAAAAATGATATTAGAACAAATATCCACCAGGTGTTTACTGCATAAGGAATAATTAATACTAAGATATTGTCAATTAAATTAAGACTTTTTATAAGCAAATAGTATGGAACTAAGCCACCGCTAAAAAACATTGTAATTAATATCATTGTAAAAATTAAATTTCTACCAGGAAGCTCTTTTTTCGTTAATACACAAGCAATCATAGATGTAACAAACATTTGATACACAGTTGTTATCAAGGTCGTATAAATTGAAACCCAAGATGCTTGCATTAGCTTTGCGGTAGAAAGAACATAAGCAAAAGCATCAAAGGTAATTCTTGTGGGAAAAATTCTAATTGTGTTTTTAACAGCATCCTCATATGGCATAATTGAACCTAACAATACATGCCAAAATGGATAAAGCGTTAATAGTGCTAACATTAGCAAAAAGATAGTGTTTAAAACATCAAAAATCTTCTCACCCATTGTCTTTCTTATCCTCATAAAACTCCTCTCTTTCTAATAAAATCAATAAATACCGTTCCCAGATATTTTTTTAGCCAGCTTGTTGGCTAACAATAAAAGACCTAAATTAATTATATTTTTAATTAATCCAACCGCTGTTCCAATCTCAAATGACGAACCGCTTATACCAACACGAATAATATATGTATCAATTATCTCACCGACATCACGAACCATTGGATTTAGCATTGTATATACCTGGTCAAAGTCACTATTCATCATTCCACCTATTGTCAAAATCAGAAGCATTGTTATAGTAGTTGCCATTGATGGTAAGGTAATATGAATTGCCTGTTTAAAGCGTCCTGCTCCGTCTATAACTGCCGCCTCATACATTTCGCTATTAATAGAAGATATTGCGGCCAAATATATAATTGAGCTAAATCCAATTTCCTTCCAAATACCACTTGCTACAAGTAGACCTCTAAAATATTGTTTGTTACTAAGAAAATCAACTTGTGTCATTCCTAAAGATGACAAAATACTATTTACCAATCCACTATTGCCTAATAGCGTTTGAAAAATTCCAAAAATAACTATCCAAGATATAAAATGCGGCAAATATACAATTGTCTGTATTGTTTTTTTAAACCAAACTTTACGAACCTCATTTAGTAGCAAGGCTAAAATAATTGGCGCAGGAAAACCAAATAAAAGACGGTAAAGGTTAATTATTATTGTGTTGTAAAAAACACCCCAAAATTCCTTATCAGCAAAGATTGTTTCAAACCACTTGAAGCCTACCCAAGGGCTATTTAAAATACCCATCTTAAAGTATAAGTCCTTAAATGCAACCATTATTCCATACATAGGTGAATACACAAAGATTATGTAGAACAATATAGCAGGTAATGCCATTAAATAAAGTGCTTTATATCTCCACATCTTTTGAAGTAGATTAAAAAACCTTGCTTTTACATTGATTTTTTCTTCACTATTTGCTTTTTTAGATTTAGTTATAATATTTAGAGTGTCCATTTCAAACTCCCTCGTAAACAAAGCTTTATAAAATATTTTTTTTAATTTCTATGATGTAATTATATAGCTTTTATTATAAATACAAAATGTTTTCTTGTTAGTCTGTTTTGTAAATATATTAGACACTTAAAGATAAAACACTTATTTTAATTGATTTTATTTTTTTTAAACGAACTCGGAGAAACATCCATTTTTTTTTTGAACACCTTACTAAAATGGAAATAATCGTCATATCCAACCTGCTCACTAATTTCACACATTGTTAAATCACTGTTTTCAATCAATTGTTTCGCCTTTTCAATTTTCAAATTTGTTACATAATCTGTAAAGGAAGTATTGAGATTTGTTTTAAACAGTTGACTTAAATAATTTGGATTAATAAAAAACATTTTTGCGATTGCAAATAACTGAATTTTCTTTTCAAAATTTTCGTTAATATAATTTAAAATCTCTTTTAGAAGCTTGCTTGAAATATTTGTATTTCCCCTACCGTTATCTAAATCAATTTGTTCAATAAATGATTTTAACATATCCACAAAGCTTTCGTAATTAGAAATTATACTGTCCGGCACCAAATATTCAAAATAATCGTTTTTATTTGTAAGCCTTTTAAATTGCATCCGAATTTCATTGTGGAGCTTACAACAATTATCAATATTTAATGATAGATAATTATTGATATCGTTTATAATATTTTCTAAAATTGCTCTTAACTGAATTAAGGAAGTGATTGAACTAATTTTTTGAACTATCTCTGAGAGCTTTTCATCATTTCCGTCATTATGCTTGTAAATCATCTTACTACCTAATATAAATGAATCTAAAATCGCATGCTTTGCTTCTCTATATGCCGATTTGATATCTGCAAATGAACAAAATGATTTACTTATTCCAAGCTGTATTCTCAAATTATCACTACCAAAATCACATTGTTCTCTTAAATATTTTTGCAAATATTCATCAGAATATGATGTTTCAATTATAAATAAATATTGACCTAAGCCAATATAAGCAGTTGAAAAAATGAATTCTTGTTTTTTTAAAATATTATCAAACCACAAAGTATTCTCAGTTATTCCGTCTAAAATTTTAATAAATAGCACAAATAGGTTCAAATCGCCTTTAAATCCAATTTCCTGTTTATAAGCATTACTTTGTTTATCATCATTAGGGTTTTCAATTATTTTAAGTAGCTTTTCTGTGTTTTCAAAAAGAATAGTTTTACCTTCTTTTGTTTGTCTTTTATTAATTGTTTCACTTACCTTAATTAAAACATTAGATAGCTGCTCCTCGTCTATCGGCTTTAACAAATAGTCAAATGCACCCTTACGAAGAGCAATCTGTGCATATTCAAATTCGCTATACGCCGAAACAAAAATAGTTAATATATTATCGTCAAATTCATTTATCTTTGTAATTAGCTCTAACCCATTTAAAAAAGGCATCCTTATATCAGAAATCACTAAATCAGGACGTAAATTATAGACCTTTTCCAAAGCCTCATCACCATTTAGTGCTACTCCACAAATATTAAAGCCACGTTCTGCAAAGCATGTCATTTCCTTCATATCTTCTAAAATCCACGGCTCATCATCTACTAATAAAACCTTATACATCGGTAAAGTCCTCCATTATTTTCATAGGCATTTTAATAATAACCACTGTTCCAAAGCCTTTTTTGCTCATTATTCTAAGCCCACTTTGCTCACCATAATATATTTTTAACCTCTGTTGTATATTTATTATACCTATGCTCTTTAAAGAGGCAATTTCTTTATCATCACCAATTAATAATAGTCTTTTTAGCTCCTTTAAGATTTTTTGGTCAATACCTTCCCCATTATCCATTACTCTAATTTCAACAATGTCATTAATCCGCTTGGCTTTAACCTTAATTATACCTATCCCTCTTTTATTTTGAAAAGCGTGCAAAAATATATTTTCAATTAGTGGTTGCAAAGAGAGCTTAATTATGGATTGCCTCTTTATATTTTCCGCAACATCGTAAATAAAACAGAATTTATCGCCAAATCTTGTTTTTTGAATTTCATAGTAGTTTTGCATATGCTCAATTTCTTCTGCTAATGTAACAAATTCAGACCCCTTCATATTATAGCGAAAATATGCAACTAAATTCTTTATTATTGAATTTATTTCCTCATAGGCATTTTTCCTTGCCATACCCCTTAAACAATTTAAGGTATTGTATAGAAAATGGGAATTTATTTGGGATTGAAGCCCAAAAAGCTTAAACTGATTTTTTTGAAGCTCAGCTTCATAAAGCTTTTGTTGCATATTAAATATTTTATGTGTTAAGCTATAAATATCATCAACCATACCATTAAAATTGTCTGCTATTCTAGTTAGCTCATTTTTGGTTTCAAAGTTTAACTTAACTTTAGAATCACCCTTACCAAACTTATCAAAAGCATCTGCTAACTTTTTTAAGGGTTGTGTTATGCGAATATTAAATAAAATAGTAAGTATGGTTACTAAAATTGATATACCGATTATTGAGAGAAGAATAAAATTCTTTATCAAGTTAGTTTCCTTTATTATTTCCGTGTCAGAAATATGTGTTAATATCTTCCAATTTGTCATATTAATATTTGCGGTTTTAAATAAATTAAGTGTCTTACCATTGATTACTAATTTCCCATTGTTCTTATTTGAAATTTCAGAATTTTGGCTGTTTATATAAGACCCATTATCCACAATAACCTTGTTGTTTTCATCCAGAATTTGAACAGTCGTGTTAGATGGCATTCCGCTGTTGTCAAGAATGCTATCAAGACGCTTAATATCAAAAAGATATACCACCGCAGCAATGGGATTATAGGGGGCATTTTGCTTTCCGATATATTTCATAACACGAACGCCAAAAAAGAAATCCTTATTTGGCTTGCCTTCCAAATTAATACCATAATAATGAATTTTGCCGTCATTTATTGTGCTTTCATTTAAAATATCATTTATATAACTTTGCAGATAATTTCTAAGCTCCTCATTCACACCTACATTGTTTGTTCTATTAATCTTTGTTAAATCAATTGTAAAATCATTTTTTTTGGGTGGATTTATTTTAGAATTTGTAAAGAAAAAATCAGGGAGCTTTATTACAAATAATTCTGCTAATGCATTATCTAAATCATTATATATTCGCAAATATTGATTAACCTCTTGTTTTTGAATTGGATTTTCCACATCATTATTTATTATTAATTCTTGTAAATGAATATTGTATGCTATTGCCTGTGTAAATTTATCTGTTTTAACAAAAAATTCGCTTGCTCTGCCATTTAGCTGAGCAAACAATAGTTCCATTGTCTTTGTTATAGAATCGTTTGAATTTCCAATTAACATTGAATAGAATATTACACCTAAAACTAAAACTGGAATGATTGAAATAATGATATTTGCAAATATCATTTGCATACGAATTTTATATTTTTGATATGCCTTTAATAATAACATAAAATCCTCCAATAAATAGAATTCTATTCAAATTTAAAAATTTGTACTCAACTCATATTAATAATATACAGCACTCCATATGCTGTCAATCGTTTACAATATTATTAATAAGAGAAATATGAGCCACAACAATTTGTAGCCCTTAATTTCCCATAAAAATCACAAGTAAAATTATAATATCCCCTGGTTTTTGTTCTTTTCTTTAAAAGCTCACTTTCATATAGAATTGACTATTCCGACCAATTAAAGTTTACAAACTCTTTGTAAAATTCTGGGATTTTAATTTCTATATCTGATTTATTGATTTTCTGGTCAAAAACATAATAAACTGGGCTGTTTTCTACATTTTTTTCTGAACCATCCGTTATCTCATTGCCGAGCAAATCAAACGCTTTATACTTTAAGTCGCCTTTGAAGCTAATAGGAACATTATTCATTTGTCCATCCTTATAAGCAACTAAAATTGACTTATTGGATTTTTCATATAAATACGCAAAATACTTATCATTATAGATTGGCGTATCAGTTTTTGCACCATCTAACATTTTTATCATATTAGCATAGGCTATATATAACTCCTTTGGTTCATTGATTTTTGAGATTGAACCCCAAGTTGGCGAAGCATTAACTCCTCCGCCCTCATAGCCTCTAAAACTAAACATTACAAACCCCTTGTGATTATTGCCCCTTGCCCAGTTTGCCTTTTTAAGAACCTCCTCTGCTTGTGCTATACCATCGGTTTCTATTCCGCACTCGTTTAAATAGGCGTTCTCTGTTGTCATCCCAGCCTCAGAAGTAAAGGATTTTAAGCTCTTAACATCGTTCATAAAAGCAGAAAAATCGGGATGGCTGTGGTATGGTAATAGGTCAATGAGCTTATTATCAAATAACTCTTTATACTTTTTGTAATAAACCTTATCATCCTTATCGCCATGTGGCATAACCATTCCACCCGGCAAAACAACATTTTTAGGATTTATTGATTTTAAAAGTTTAGCAGATTGCTCTAATAGCTCAGTATATTCCTTTGGCTCTCCTCTGAAAAATTCCCAGTTTGGCTCGTTAATAAGTTCATAAAAAATTGTATCACTACTATCTTTGTAATGCTCTCCCACATTCTTTAAATAATCCAACCAGATTTTCAAATCAGGCGGTTTATCCCAAGCTATTGATTGTCCAATATACTTTTCTGCAAGAGCATATGCAGGAGTTCCCCCCATATGCCAATTTAAAAGAATTTGGCGTTTTTTGCAGTCATTTACCAGTCTATCATTATCCTTAAAATTAAAATCGCCCTCTGTGGGTTCCATACTTGCCCATATATTACCGTCACGAACTAAGTTAGCCCCCATAAAGTCTATATACTTCCATGTTATATCATAGGTTTTTTCTGCATCCATATTGTCAAATGCTGTTACGCCATTCCATTCTAAAACTCTTACTAAAAACGGCTGAACACCAAAATAAAAGCTCTTATCCGCAATTTTTTGTGCTTTTGGCATTATACCAACATTCTTTTTTTCTATAAAAAGCTCTTTTCCGCTTTCGTCCTCAATTGAAAATGTCAAGGTGTAAATTCCGTTCTTACTTGCTTTAAATTCATCAATTTTAGGTTCTATTTCCTTGTCTTTTTCCACTTTGAGTGTTCTTGTTTCATTCACCTTAAATGCTTTATTGCGAAAATTTACCTTTAAGGTTGCATTTTCTTTTATGCTTTTGCTATAAAAATATATGCTAATTGGTTCTTGTGGCTCGTATATACGAATATCCTTAACTATTCCAAAGGCAACTGAGGGATTGCCCTTTTCGCCGTATAAAAAATCCGCCTTTTTAACCGCATCCTCTTTTGTTATACTTAAAGACTTGACACTTTGGGAAGAAGTCGCCTCTTTTTTTTCTTCAGTTTTTGTGCAACCAACGAAGGATAACAAAAAAACTGATATAATTAGTAAAAAAATATACCACTTTTTCATTTTATATCGCCTCTCAATTCTATATTTATTATGTGTTTCATTTTATCCCCAACAATTTTAATGTTTTGACCTTTCATTAAAACACCATCCATTATAATGCTCTCAATCTCATTGCTTTTACCCTTTTTATTAATGTGGATTTCATAAATATCGCCCCTAAAATTGCGGACAATGGAGCATTTATTCCATCCGTCTGGCAAACAAGGAGACATTCTAAAATACTCATACTCTGGATGAAAGCCAAACATATATTGAGTAATAGCACGATACATCCATCCAGCAGTTCCCGTAACCCAGCCGAACATTGTCTTCCCGCTTTTCTCGTTGCTTGGTCCATAATACATATTTGTCAAGGCAAAGGGTTCCGCTCCTGAATGGTCAGAGGAATTTAATGCACTGTCGGGCAGGATTTTGCTAATGGATTCATATGCCTCGTTTGCCCTTCCAAAGACCAAATCCGCAACAACCTTAAAGGTTCCACCGTGGCAATAAGGTGTTCCGTTTTCCCAAATTCCAGGAACAAAGCCTGTTAATCGTCCTATGTTTTCATTTAGCTTTGTATAAGGAGGAAATAGTGTAAGCGGACCGTATTGAGAATTAAGATACTTGTCAACCGCCTTCATACACTGCTTTGCTCTTTCATTATCCGCTACACCAGAAAAGACTGCCCAAGTTTGACTGTTTAGATATATTTGTCCCTCTTGCTCACTTTGGCTTCCTACCTTCTCGCCGTTATCTGTATATCCGGCAAGATACCACTCTCCATCCCAGCCGTTTTCATTTATGCTTTTTTTTATTTTTTCTGCTCGTTCTATCATTTCTTTTTCGGTTTCACAATCATTTAAAAGCTCTTTTGCCATCTCAGCTGTATTTATAAGTGCGTTATATAGAGCAATTGATGTCCAAACACTTTCACCCTTGCCTTTTAAACCAATAAAATTAAGCGAATCATTCCAATCTCCATCTCTTGCCAAAACCAAGCCTCTTTCCCCTAAATCCTCAGAGGAATGTCTAACTGATTTTAATATATGCTCCCAAACACTTCCACTACCCTCATCCAAATACTTAACATTTTCGTTTAATATACTTGTGTCATATGTTTCTTTTAAATATCCATTTATTGATGGAGCAATCCAGGTTGGACCATCCGAATATATATGGGGGTCAATTGGCGAAAATCCTCTTACACAGCTTCCGTTACTATACTGATTTTCCAATGTTTCAAGTATTTTTTTTCGTGCAATTTTAGGGTTTATGGAAGCCGCTCCCCAGCTGTCCTGCAACTGGTCACGAAAGCCCTTCATCCAACCTCTACCGGCTTCAATACAAAGCCCTACCTGTTGCTTAATCCAATAATTGGTTAGAAAATTTAGCCTTTCATCAGGGGATGACAAGATACAATTATCCTTCGTCTTTTCCGCTTTTATTTTCAGCTTATTAAAATCTTTTTCAATAGAATTATTCTTAAACAGTTTTTCTGCTAAATCCTTAGCATAATCAAAATCACTTGCTGAACCTATTATAATATGATTTGTATCCGATTTTAAAGGGTTTAGCTCAAATGTGTTTTCTAAGCAGCCAATAAATGTCTCACAGCTTGCTTCACTGTTTGTGCATTTTCCCTCTTTTACAACCAAGGGAGAAGAAGCATCACCAAATTTTCCAATAAAGGCATCTCTTGATGAATCATATCCTGTCGGCACTTTATAAGAGGCAATATAGCCATTATACCACTCGTGAGGGCATTCAACCGCTTTGTTGTAAGCAAAAATCATATTGCTATCTTTATGGTATTTACAATATGAATATGCCTGCATTCCACAGTATTGAAAATACCCAACCAAGGAAAACTCAACATATGAATACACTTTTATTTTTCTTTTTCTGTTTGAATTATTATTCAAGGTTATACTCCATAGCTCGGCAGGGTCATTTTCATTAACGAATCCTCTAAGTTTTATGGAAATTCCTTTATATTCGCTTTCAATAATCGTATATCCTAAGCCATAGGTGCATTTATATTTATTCGGAGAAACTTTTACAGGATACCAAGCCGGATTCCAAAATTCACCGCTTTCTTCATCTCTTATATAAAAATATCTTACTCCCCCGTTTATTAAAAAGCATTTGCTTCTTTCTTGTGGGTCATTATACTTTGCAGCATAACCCACATAAGAACCCTCACCAGTGCCAAACTGATTTACTGATGAAAAAAAACGCTCATTCCACATATAATTCATCCAAATTCGTGGCGTGTCATAATCAGTTATTACGTATTCGCTTCCATTATCCTTAAAAAACCCATATTTACTCATTTTTATTTACCCCAATTAGTATATCCTGTAGAATTTATCATTGCAAAGTAATTTTCATCTGGCACATAGGTAGGAACACTGTTTCCGGTGCAAAGTGCATTTCCACCCTTAGCCTTTGTTTTTTCTAATATGTTTTTGCATCTTGCCGATATCTCTTTTTCAGTTGCTCTGCAAACAAAATCCATAGCATTCACCAAATAGCCCCGGCTCCCCAAGCTACTCCTGTGCCTGTATAAATGCCACAATCGTGAACTAAATTCCATTTTATCGCACCGTATCTTGCTGAATGAAGTGTAATGCCTTGATTTCCCGTATTATATACGGTATTGTTTAATATTTTAATATTTTTTATTAGTTCAATACTTCGCATATCCTGATTTTCAGTTGTGTTCCAAGCAACAGTTGATATGCCAGTCCAACCAACATCGTGAATTAAATTGTTCTTAATTAATATATCGCTTAAAGTAGTTGTTTGTCTTGTGTATGGATACACCATACTTATTCTAATACCATCACAATTCCTGTTAATACCCTGACAAAATATTTCATTATCTTCAATCGTAATATTAGCCCAGTGACCATCCGTTTCATAATTGAATTGAATACCACTGTTTCTATTAGAACCTTTTATTAAATCAGTTGTAGTGCATTCTACGGCTATGCCTTTAATTTTCCATCCACCAACATTAACTCCACTGACAACAGAATATGCACTACTGCGTATCTTTGGCTTATTACCTGTTCCATAGGATGTTAGCGTTATAGGGTTGGCTTTTGTTCCTTGACCCCAAAGCTGAACGCTTTCGTTCCATATTTCGCCACATTTTAGACTAATCGTGTCTCCCGCACTAAACGAAACCGTTGACACTTTGCCAAGAGTTTTCCAAGGTGTGCTAACAGATAAACCGTTATTTGAATCGCTACCATATGTATAGTCTATATAATAAACATTCCCAGTAGCTGATGCTTTTAAAGCAACATTGGCGTTTACCACTAAGGATAAGTTAAAAAATAATAATATTGCAAGGAATGCTGATGTGATTTTTTTATGCTTTTCATCATAGACCTCCTATATTTTATTTAGTTATATATTAACCAACAAACAAGCCAAAAACTTAGTTTGTTTGTTGTTTAATAACGGTAAACAGTTCTTATTGACTAATGGATTTTATGCTTAATAGGTGTTTCTTTAATGTTAAAAGGTCTGAAATAGTAACAGAACCACTTTTATCGGTATCGCAAGCCATTAATTTTTCATTTGTTAAAACACTAAGATTTAGCATTTTCTCTTTAAGTGCAACTAAATCTCCAATTAATATTTTGCCGTCCGATGTAATATCTCCATAAACTACGATTTTATAAGTTTTAAATTCAATTCCATTATTATATATTTTTACTGCAGTTCCTGTTCCAACCTGGTCATTTTGATTAGCATACTCAACGCCGTTTACACCAAAGACCTTTAAGGTTATCAAGGTTCCCAATTTAATATTACTGGTGCTTAAAATATCACTTACCTTGCTATTTTCAGCAACCTTAGTAATATAATTACCTGTGGATTTGTAATTAGCGAAACCAACCATTCTCTCTGATAAGAAGTTTAGTGCTGTTACATACGTGTTCCCATTAGAAAATTCTAAAATAATTTCGTCATCTTTGTTTACATCATTTACAACCGCCGTAATTGCCTCATTATTAGTCAATGCTCTCCAATCGCTTGTAGGCCAAACCTTAATACCGTTTTTCGTTACACGAACCTTTGCCCCTGTATTTGTTCCCAAGGTAGCATTTATTGTTACATTTGAATCATATTCTGCCTTCAAAGAAAACGCAGGATTGGGTGCTTCAGGAGCTAATTTGTATACCCATAATGCTTGCCAAGTTCCATGGTCAAAATGCTCCATATTAGTATTACTTGAATTAAAATATAAAAGATTTGTATAGATAGATGTTGCAGATTGGGCATATAAATTTGAAAATGCATAAAATGCGTTACTCTCAATCTGCCCTAATTGTAATTTTGAGGTTTGCGAAACAACACTATTACCAACTGCATTTGAAGCAAATAAGGACTTATGACCTGCATCAAAAGCATCATATAAATCTGACATTGTAAGTGCAACTGTTTCTGCTATTGTAAAGCTGGTTAAATATGTATCGCCGTTTGTAAATTCAACAACAATGCTATCCGATGTTGCAACACCTTCTAGCGTTGCATTTATGCTATCACTTGAAGCAAGCTCCTTCCAATCGGTTTCAGGCCATATCTTTGTTTCATTTTTTGTAATTCTAACCTTAGCTCCATTATTAGAGCCCAAGGTCGCATTTATGCTAACATCTGCTACATAATCACTATTGAAAGAAATTGCAGGATTTGGAGCTGTTGGTGTTAATCTATTTAGCCACAATGACTGCCAAGTAACATTATCAATATGCGCCATATAGCATTTATCAGTGCTGTAATATGCTTGATTTTGAAAATAACTTTTATCATCCAGACCCCAAATGCTTTCAAATGCTGTGAATGTATTACTTTCAACCTGTCCAAATTTTAGATTGGATGTTTGTGTAAGCCCATTATAGGCTGTTGCCGCTACCGAGAATACCGCCTTATGCGTTGCATCAAAGACATCATAGGTTTTTGGAGTAGCATCTGCTGCAAAACCATTAAAGCACAGTTGGCTAAGAATAATTGATGCCACCAACATCGAGGGTAAAACTTTGGAAAACACTTTTTTCATTTTTTTCTCTCCTTATAGATTTTTTATTTTGAAAGGTCTTGTTGACCTTAGCAAACAAATTCAAATTATCTTAAAATCCATTATAAGAGGTTTAAATAGCTACATAAAATGAATAATATTATCAACCGTAGCTACATTATAGTTAAAAACTTATACATTTTGAATGAAATATTATTAGTTTTCTATGTTAAATTGTTATCTGTGCTTTTTCTTCAATAATATCACAAAATGCAACAATTTCTACTTCCTTAATTTTTTTAAGCGCAGGCATATGCTTTGTGTTTGCAATTCCTCCGCATCCAATAATACCAATACGAATTTTTTCCATAACAACCTCTTTTCCAATATTAGTCAAAATTTTATTCGTAATTTCTATTTACAAAATCTATTAACTAATATATGATATATTTATTATACTATCATTATAGCCTTCCAAAAAAGAAATCAAAAGTCAAAATTGCAAATATTTAAGCCAAATATTGTTGTGTTAGGAGCAATCTGAATGAACGCTTTTTTTGAATTAGATAGGGAAATAAATGATACACTATGCGTTGCAAGATTAAAGAACAATAGAATTGCTCCCCATTTTCATTCTCATATTGAAATTATTTGTGTTTTAAACGGAGAAATTACTGTGAGCATAAACGGAAACACGCAAAAGCTAAAAAAGGATGATATTTCAATAGCAATCAATTTCGCAATTCACTCATATATGACCGAGGACTTTTCAGAAATCATTGTTTTAGTAATTCCAATTGAAATGTTAAAAAGCTTTTTAAAAGTTATTGAGAACAAAGATTTTTCGCAACCTTTTTTATTATCTCATCCAATTTCAAAAGAAATACTTTTTTGTATGGAAAAAATCTCAAACAATCAATTTCAAGGCAATTCTTTGAAAATCAAAGGGTACTTATATATTATTTTATCACATTTAATTGACAGCTTAAAACTTTGCGAGATTAATAAAAAGCAATCTTATTTTCCACCACGTGAGGTTTTAATTTATATGCAAAATAATATTCTTAATAATATTTCATTAAAGGATGTTGCAAATGCTTTTGGGTACAGCAAATATTATTTTTCTCGTTTTTTAATTCGTATTTTAAGTGTAGTTTTAATGAATATCTAAACACTTTAAGAAGCCGATATGCAGCAAGGCTTTTATTAGAAACAAATCTTACCATAACAGATATATGCTTTAATTCTGGCTTTGAAAGCCAACGAACCTTTAACCGAGCATTTTATTTAACAATTGGCTCAACCCCAAAGCAATATAGAAAAAATCAAAACACATCATAGCAAATAATTTGACATAGCAAACTAATAAAATAACATTCTTTTTTTTAACTTTTCGTATAAAATTAAATTATAAAATATTTTTTAGGAGGAATCACAATGAAATCTTTTTTTAAGGCAATATCGTTAATAATTATAATTAGCATGTTGCTATTAGCTGTAACCCCTTGTATCGCTTTTGCAGAAACCAAAGTTTATTCGCTAAGAGGCGACTTTGACCAAGAGAAAAACGACGGACCTATTTGGTTATACCAAATGTACCAGAACGACACAAAAAAGTATATCAACTTGGATGAATACAAGGAAGCCTGGTTTATGTATGTTTCTAAATTGCCGGGTTATGAAATAGGCGGGGTTGGCAATGGCTCTTGGTGTCCGTTTACAACAGCAGATGCAGTTGCAACCTTTGTATCCCCAAGCACAGGAACAGCTCTTATTACGGCTGACCAACACAAGGACTCCTTAGGTCGCTCCAAAGGGAATGCTTGGCTTTGGAATGGCGGAGATGGCGCTAGAATTAAAATTATGATTAACGATACAAAGGCTTGGCCAACCGATAAGGATTGGTTTGACTTAGCTCCTATAAAAGCTAATACTATTCCTGATATTAAGCTGAATTTCAAAAAAGGCGACAAGGTATATTTTCATCTAAATGCTGGACCTGCGGGAGATATGAACAGTGATAATTTGAATTGGTGGCTTAATGTTAAATTAACCTCAGATACAGCACAAGGCTCTACAGCAAGCACAAATAACCAATCCACCGCAGCTACTCAAAGCAAGCAATCAAATACAGTAAACACCGAAGCAAGTAGCGATAAATCAGATAGCATTGTAGCAAATACAGATTCAAAAAACAATTCTAATGAATCAAATACAAGCTCTGTTATGTCCGAGAAAAAGAACGAAGAAAAAAGCGGTTCTAATAACTCTATTATCTTTATAATAATCGCTTTGATTGTTGTTCTGTGTGGTGCAGGTGTCTTTGTATTCACTAAAATGAAGAAGCAATAGAACGCAAAATAGCATCCAAACATACTAAATAAATTTTTTTGGAGGTATTTATGAAAAAAAATCTTATCAAAAAAATATTCACTTTTATTTCAATAATGCTTTTGTGTATCTCTATTGGTTTAAATGCTTTTGCAGAGGATGAAATTTTCTCCCTTAGAGATGATTTTGATAGCCAGGCAAACGCAGGTCCTGTTTGGTATTACGGAATGTATCATCATGGTTCAGCTACTCATACTGCCGGCGAATGGCAAATTTTTAATAGCTATAAGGAAAGCTGGATTATGTGGGTTAACACTGAAACTGGTTATGAGTGGGGTGGCTTAGGTGCTGGAAACTGGTTAGCTTTTTGGAATGCAGATACTGCAGCAAGATGGGTTGCTCCAAAAAGCGGTAATATTGTTATTTCGGCATATGACCAACAACCCGTAGGCACAATGACAGGAAATGTTGACATATGGGGTGGCGGTTCAGTTCGCATAAAAATTATGAAGAATAATACTAAGATTTACCCAACGGATTCTGAATGGCTTACAACCACAAAAAGATTAACTGCTATTCCAAATATTAACGCAACGGTTGAAGCGGGTGATAAAATTGAGTTTGTTGTTAATGCTGGTGAAGATATGTCAATGTCAGGAGATAATATGAATTACTGGCCAATAATTACTTTAAGTCCAATAGTGGCAACTTCAAGTAGCTCTACATCAAATAACAATTCATCTTCTGTTGCCAATCAGACAAGCAGTTCACCCTCATCAAGCAACCCAAAAACAACCGATAATGGAGTTTTAATTTTTTCATTGCTAATTTCGTTATCTTTTTTAGCTATTTATGCTATTAGAGTCAAAATCAAATCAATAAGTCATTAAAAAAAATTATACAGAAAATAAAATAATACTCTTTCGGGGTTAATATGCTATGTGCAAAATAACCCAAGCTTTCAAACCATAAGGAGTATTATTTTTAGCTCAAATGCTTTTGGAGGAGTAAGTCTGAAACAAAAGTTAGATAGTGCTTGCAATTGAAACACAAAAAACTGTATAGCAAAGCAAGCCATTAGAAAATGACTTTAAAAAAGAGTGTGGAAAGAAAACTTAAGATGCAGTCGTAACCAAATAGCCCTTCCTTTGAATAATAAAAACAGCTTGCTCAACAGTAATTTCACGAGAGGTTGGCAAGAGTTCAGCTTTTTTGTAAAGCTTTGGATTGTAAAGCTCACCCTTTTTAAGCATATGGTAAATGGCGGTCGGTTTTCTTGCCACGAATGGCTTTGACATACTTTGGATGAGCAACAATGCAGTTGCAGGTTGTCTCTAAGATATTGTAGACTGGTATGTAATATTTGCCAGTAGATTCCATACAGACATCTTTGCAAGAATTGACGTTCAAACAATCAGAAAGTTCACGAAGCCCTTTGGTAAAGGTAGAAAAACGCTTCATTTGATAGCTTGTAATGCCGACTTCATTAGTAGAAGCGATACAGGCAATTACAAAGGTTTTATGGACATCTATTCCACAGCAGGTTGGGTAAACAATTTTAAACATAAGATTTTGTCCTCTCAAAAAATTACCACTCCTAACAGACATTAAACTGATTATTCACTTAAAACGAGTAATGTTTTACAAAGATAAGTCTACAGGCTCAAAGCCTACTTATTTGTGCTTGAAAGAATAATCTACACATATAATTTTGCGGCTTGTCTTAAAAGACAGCGCACTCACCTCCTCGTGATTTGTAGTTGTCTGTTATTGTGGCACCTATATTATACAAAAAAACAAAACCCAAGGCGACAAAATTCGGTTTCATACCGTTTTGTGCCTTGAGTGAAACGAAAGGAATGGTTATAATTTTGGAAGATAAATTTGAATTACTAAACGATGCTTTTATAAGTTCATGGGAAATGGATGTAAAATATTCAAAAACATATTATGTTGATAATAAAAACCCATTATCCTCTGATGAGGGCCCTGGAACATTTGATTTGCCTTTTTTAACAATAGGTCAAGCTGCAAAGCTATTAAAACCAGGTGAAATGGTTATAGTTTCATCCGGTGTATATAGAGAAATCATTCGTCCAAAAACAGGTGGCAATTCTCCTACTGAAATGATTTGCTATGAAGCAGCCCCAAATGAAGAGGTTATTATAAAGGGTTCAAAAATATTAAATGGGGTATGGAGGGAAAGTAATGGTTGGAATTATTTGCCCACAGTAGGTGAAATGGAGCTAAATATATGGTCAATCAACTTAGACCCTACCCTTTTTGAAAGAGTGAACCCTTTTGCAATTAATAACTTACCAGATGATATGTATTGGCTAACAAGCTTTACTGTTGATAAATTGCAGGACTTTTTCAAAAAAACTGGAATGATTTTTTTAGACGGAGTTCCTCTTGAACAACTACAAGGATATGCTTTTTTAAGTCAGAAAATTGGGTTTTGGGTTGAAAAGGATGGATACACTCTACATATATCATTGCCAAGCGACAAAATTCCGAGCGATTATATAATTGAAGCTACAACTAATGATACAGTTTTTTGTCCTGACGAAAAGAATTTAAGCTATATAAAGGTTAAAGGGTTTATTTTTGAGCATTCGGGAAATGCCTTTCCCGTCCCTCAAAAAGGACTATTTTCAACAAATTTTGGACACCATTGGATTATAGAAGATAATACAATTAGGTGGGCGAATAGCACAGGAATTGATGTTGGCAACCGTTCATGGAATTGTAGCAAGGATTTAGAGATTGGCAGTCATATTATTAGAAGTAACACTATTTCTAATTGTGGATTAACGGGTTTAGTAGCTTTTTGGGCACCAAATCTAATTGTTACGAGAAATAAGGTGTTGAATTGCGGTTGGCATGATGCTGAAATGTTAGGCGAGTCAGCGGCAGTTAAATTTCATCTCACCGAAAACCTTTATTTTGCTAATAACATAATCAATGGATTTAATCGTGGTTGTGGAATTTGGTTAGACTTTTCAAATATAAACTGCCGTATTACATCAAATATATTTAATGATATTACTACCGGTAATGGTGCAATACTTATTGAAGCTACCCATTGTGCCAACAAAATTGATAACAACATAATAACGAATATTAACTGTACGCCAGACGAAAATGGCAACAAAAGTGTTGGTGGGGTAGGTATTTTCTTATGCGGAACCGATTATACAGAAATTAATAATAACATTATTTTAAACTGTATGGGAACTGGCTTGTTTTCTAATGCAATTGTTAATCGTTTGGTTGATGGTAGAGGTGGAACTGCAAGAAATAATGCATTCACAAGCAACATAATTCACAGCTGCAAACGTTCATCAGTTGAATGGGCAAATGAACACAATTTATCACAAGGTAATATTTACAGCAATGTTAAAGATGGTTACATTAGAATAGGCACATCAGATGCACCATATTCAAGTGGTCAAATGAATGTTGCGTCAGCACTTCTAAATTTAGAAAGCTTTAATTCCTTTTACAAGAATGATTTTAGCTCAAAGCAATTTAATTTAGATATAAAAATTGACAATGAGATTATTTATATAAATAGTAAAGGGAGCATTTTTTCAATTTCATTAGAAGATATTTTGTCTGCTAAAATAAAAATTGAAAATATTTATGAAGAAATTTTTAATCAGATAGATTGAAATTTAACTAAAAAACATAAAGGAGAATTATTTTGAACAGTAGAGAAAGAATATTATCCGCTATAAATCACAAAGAATGTGACCGTGTTCCAACAGATATTTGGATGGTGGATGAGATTAAAGAAAAACTCAGAAATTATTTTGGCGTAAAAACAGATTACGAAGTATATAAAAAGCTAAATATAGATGGTATTTATTGGATTATGCCCAAATCAATATATGGTGATGAAGACCCATTCGGAATTCAATTCAAAAAAATTCCTTTACCTGATGGCTCTGGTTTTTATAAAGAACCCATTGAACACCCCTTAGCAAAATTTGAGACTATTGATGAAATAGAAGAGAGCTTTCGTTGGCCTAATGCCGACATTTATGATTATTCGTCCTTGAATGAACAGCTTAATTTTTACGAGAATGAGGTGCGACTTGGCGGATATATATCGTTATCTTATGAATATGAGCTACTTCGTGGAACAGAACAAATGATGATAGATTTTGCCACTGATTATGATTTGTCAATGTATATCCTAGAAAAAATAAACTCATTTGTGTCGGAAAAGACAAGAAGAATTTTAGACTACGCAAATGGGAAAATTGATTTATCGCAAATTACTGATGATTTTGGCTCGCAGAGCAGTTTGCTTTTGGGGAAAGAAATGACATTGAAATATTTTCAACCTTTTTACGAAAAGAATATTAAAATGGTTAAATCCTATGGTGCTAAGGTTTTCCATCACGATGATGGTGCAATTACAGAATTAATACCTTGGCTTATTGAACAAGACATATCAATTTTAAATCCGTTGCAATGGCATTTACCGGGTTGGAATTTAGAAGAGTTAAAAAACAAATACGGAAGCAAATTATGTTTTCATGGTGGTATAGATAATCAATATGTTATACCGTTTGGTAATTATAAAGAATTAGAACAAGAAATTTTTACTTGTATTGATACACTTTTTAGAGATAAAACCGGGTATATTTGTGCCCCTTGCCATAATATTCAAGCAAATACATCTGCCGAACGTATAGTTAAGATGTTTGAAATTATTAATAATTTTAGATAGAAATGAAGTTAAAAAACTTAAATTTAATTTTGCTTAATTACCCCCCCATCACAATCTCATCCAACGCCTCAGCCGCCCTTTCATCAAGGGATTTGATGGCATGGGAATAAAGCATTGTTGTAATCCCAGGGTTTGCATGACCTGCCCTTTTGGACACAGTGGGGATTGGTATCCCTGCTGAAATAAGCAAAGTGATGCAAGTGTGGCGAAGGGAATGGACGCATATATTTGAGAGATTGTTCCTTTTTACAAAACTTCTAAACCAAACTGTTATTGTGTCAGGATGAATTGGTTGTCCGTTTGGCTTTACAAATATCCTGTCGGTATCGTGCCATTGGTCCCCCATTTTAAACCTTTGCTCCAATTGCCATTTTTTGAATTCTTTTAGCATTAAAATAGGTCTTTTCGTAAATATCTTTTGCCACCAAAGCCGTTCCGCTTTTTTGTGGGTCTGATAAATATTCTGATGGCGAAGGCATTTCACAGCCTTCAAGCTCCCCGGCATTTTCAAAGTGTATAACCTTTGTCTGCCAGGACTGTGCTTTCCCTTCAAGGATTTTATCCTGTAATGCTTTTTTTGGTCTGCCACCATTACCTTTTTCCGGTCCTCTTTTTCCCATTGTAATTCCTCCTCTTTACCGTTGTAACGAGAATAGCAGACATAGAACTGCAAGCCCACCATTGCAGCGACTACTTGCTCCGGTGTTACCCATTCGGACGGATTATCCGTATGAGTATTATCACAATCCATCATCAAGCAGTCAGCACTGATGAAATCGTCAATGCTCCTATGGGAATTACGGTAGCAAGCACATACATGGTCATATTCAACTGCCTCACGAAACTCCTCAAGGTTTGTAATAATATGTTTTTGGGGATAACGGCTATTATTTACATTACCCCTGCAATCAGCTGTATAAATTGTTATTGTATCCATAAATATTACCCCTTTTTTGTACTGCCCAATAGGTTATCCACAGAACAACCAAAAACCTCCGCGAGCATTTGAATATGTCTAACATTTGGTGAGCGTGTACCTGTTTCCCACTGCGACACGGCATTTGAACCTACATTCAGCTTTTCAGCTATCTGTGCCTGTGTAAATCCTAATTTAATGCGGTATTCCCGTATGTTCATCGCTCGTTAATCCTCCCTTCATATATCAATTATATAACATATAGTGAGTGGCGTTAATATCAAATCTAACATTTAGAGAGTTGCATAACAATATAAATAGTTTGCATATGGTTTTTATGCAAACTAACGAATTGTTATTTTAGTTGTTGACATACATCACATTTAGTGATAGTATGTATGTGAGGTGATTAAGTTTGAAATTTGCAGATAGACTTAAAGTAATGAGAAATGATAAAGGCATTACACAGGTGCAGCTTGCAACCGACCTTGGACTTTCCAAAGGAACTGTTGCTATGTGGGAAACAGGCAAAAGAGAGCCTAATTTTGATATGGTATGTATATTATCCGACTATTTTGACAGGCGTATTGATTATATTTTGGGACACTCTGAGGATAAATCCTCACCAAAAATGACCGAAGATGACTATGAGGAATTGGGGCAATATGAGGCTGAGAACAGCTTTTATGAAACTGTTATGGCATACCTGCAACTGGATGGACACGGCAAATATGCTGTAGAAAGTGTTATTCGTGCAGAAATGCAGCGTTGCAAAGAACAGGAGAGCCTTTTTCCTGAAAGTGATTATTTGCTCCGTTTAAGAATAAGGAAACAAAAGGATGTTCGGTAACAGTTTTTTGTTACCGGTAACAGTTTTGGTAACAGAAAAAAGTTAGTAATATCAAGGTTCGTAACAACCGTAACACTTTTTATTTACTCCTCGCAGGAGAAAGCAAAAATTATATATAAAGAATATATAAAGGAAATTAAAGTAGTAATATATAAAGAACGAGTAGAAAAAAACTGTTACGGTTGTTACGGAGTATAAAAAACGGCTTAAAATCAATGGTTTCAGAAAAACAAAAGTGTTACGAAAGTTGTTACAAACTGTTACGGATTTTGTTACCGCCACCCTGACGTAAGGAGAGAGACAACTCTATTATAGTAGCAACCTTTTTGTTCATTTATTTTTCTCTTTTAATAGCGAAAATTGGGTATAGAAGATAAAAAGCCATCGGACAATTTTGACCGATGGCTATGACAGCACAGATTTTTTGGCTTAGTGACAGTAGTGACAGTTCGGTGACAGTAAAAACGAACAACTGTCACTGCCGAAAATGTATACACCGCAAGGGCTTAACGCTCTTTGGTGACAGTAGTGACAGTACTTTTAAATTCTTAGCTCCAAAAAATAAACTTAGTAGATGGTATATATACATCTATATAGATTATAGTAGTGTGTATATAGAATGAAAACAACTGTCACTTCTGTCACTGGTAACCATAAAAGCCTTGAAACCAAAAGGTTTTTTAAGTGATAGTTGTAATAAACAACTGTCACGGAACAATCACTTTTTAAATAGAACTGTCACTTTTTTAAAAGCTATCGGTCTTATGGTTACAATAAAACAGTGCAAATTATATATAGGTTAACCTAATTCCCGTTTTTCAGTTTCAAATCCAAAAACTGGACACTTGATTTTATTCAAATGTCTACTCTTTGGGTTTTTTACTTTTGTAAATGTCTGCAATTATGGATTTCATTATATCATTTTTAAAACATCAAAAAGTTCTATAAACATAGTAACTAAGCCATTTTTGGGTAGGGGCGTATGAATATGTAGTGGTTTACATAACACATCGGGTGTGGCGTTGCGTAAAAACTTTTTAAAAATCAAAAATCAAAAAAATATTCAAAACAGCCCTCTAAGCATTGCAAATACTAAGGTTTTGATTTTTAAAAACGGGTATAAAAACGGCTTATTTATCAAATTATTGCATAAGTTGCCCGATAATATGCGAATAATGCCACTTTTGTGTAACTTTTATTGTGCTTGCCCATAACTTTTTTACGACTGTCGGTTTTTCGACTGTCCTCAAAAGTTCAAGCAATATACAAAAAGCCTTTTATCTTCGTTATAAGGTGGTTATTTGCCACCCTGTGCCACTTTCATAAAACATACCTAAACTTTATACCTTAATCCGTTCCAAACAACACAAGAGCTTTGTGCGTTCCGTCCTCAGTGCCAAATTCCCTGCCCCCAAGCTCATCGGATACATTTTCTTGGGTGCTGATAAATTGCTCATCACAAATTAAGCTCCAAGAATTTCCCTCGACGTCCCGAGATACCCCAACCAAAATATCCTTGCCATGCTCTTTTTCCATTGCTTTTAATGCCTTAATAAAATCCTCTAATTTAATTGCTTTCACAACTGACACCTCCTTAAAATTTTGTTATTCCATTTATTGCTCAAAAGGCATCCAAAGTCAAGTTATTATTTTAATGTACTTTTTTTATTGGAATTTAAATTGAGTTTTTTAATTTAACTTAAATAATTATTTGCATAACTCAAATTTTGATTAATTATTTAAGATAAATTCATTGAAATTTGAGAATAATTATGTTATTATTTAAGAAAAATTAAGAGGTGACTATAATGCTACCTGAGGAACTGATTAAACTTGTATATGATATCAAGGACAAAAAATGTGAAATGCAAAACATTGAACTAAAAAAAGCAGCTGGTGGAACTCCTCAAAAATTATACGATACTTTATCAAGCTTTTCTAATCAAATCGGCGGAGGCACAATCATATTTGGTGTCGATGAAGAAAACAATTATGATATTTGTGGTGTTTATGACCCACAAGATTTGCAAGTCAAGGTCACTGCACAAGCAATCCAAATGCTACCAATTGTTCGTCCCTTGTTTACCATTGTAAAAATTGGCGAAAAAACAATTGTCAGTGCAGAAATTGCAGAGTGCGATATTTTCGATAAGCCATGTTATTATAGTGGATCCGGAAAGTTAAGGGGTTCATTTATTCGGGTTGGTGAGGCAGATATGCCTATGACAGAATATGAAATATATAGCTACGAAGCATTCAAGAAAAAAATACATGATGAGCTACGCACTGTCGGTGATGGTATTGGTGCCACCTTAAATAAAAATGAACTGACCTTGTTTTTAGCTAAGTTAAAAAATGAAAAGCCTAATTTAAACAATCTATCCGATGAGGATAATTTAGCACTGTGCGGAATTCTTTCAGAAACAAAATTAACTGTAGCAGGGCTTATGCTTTTTGGCTTGTATCCACAAGCGTTGTTCCCTCAACTTTGCATAACTGCAGTTGTTGTTCCTGGAAACGAGTTGGGGACAACTGGGGAAGACAATGCCCGATTTATTGATAATAAAAAAATCGAGGGGACAATCGCTCAAATGTTAGATGGGGCAATTTCTTTTATTCAGCGAAATATGAGGCTTAAAACTATTATTGACGATAATGGAAAACGTGCAGACATTGCAGAATATCCAATTAAGGCTATTCGTGAGCTTATACTCAATGCACTTATTCACAGAGATTATAGTGAGAATACAGAGAGTTCCCCAATTAGAATTTTGATGTTTACAAATAGATTTGAGATTGAAAATCCCGGTGGTTTATACGGACGACTAACAATTGACAGTTTAGGTAAGGTAGGAGCAGATACAAGAAATCCTTATATTGCTTCAGCACTTGAAATAATGATAGATACCGAAAACCGCTTTTCAGGCATTCCTACTATACGGTTTGAGATGGATAAGTTAGGTTTAAAAGAACCTGTATTTGAAAGCCGCAGAGGAGTTTTTAAAGCTACCCTTTTTAATGATAGATTTAATGATATTAAAACAGAAGAAATCGATATTGAAGCTAAGATATTATCATTTTGCAAACAGCCTAAAACAAGAGAAGAATTGACCAAGCTATTAGAACTATCTTCTGTATCATATATGGTTGGAAGATATATTATGCCTCTTGTAGAAAGCGGTAAGCTTGAATTAACTATACCGAATAAACCAAGAAGCAAAAGCCAAAGATATAAAACTGTTACTTTAAAAGGTTAACAAATGGTCATCTATGTGCATTCACAATTCTACCAAACGCCTCCTAAACCCTTGCAATTACTGATTTCCGTTTATAATCATTCAGTGAATTAAACCCCAAATCAATCCCGCATTGGAGGTTTTCAATTGCTTTTTACAAAAAGAAAAAACCCTGTAAATCCCACACTTACAAGGTTTTTTGGCATTAGTTTGTCCTAGCCTACAGAAGCGGGAATTCATCTTGATTTTGATTATTAAATTGATTATTAAGTTGATTATTATATTTTGAAAATCACTTCATAATCTCTAAAAACTCTTCAACCAGGAAAGGGTCGAACTGAGTTCCGGAACATCTTCTTATTTCCGCCAATGCCGCCTCCTTGCTTAAAGGCTTTCTATATGGCCTTTCGTTTGTCATCACATCATAAGCGTCTACTATAGCCATTATTCTGGAAAGCTTAGGTATTTCCTCACCCCTCAGCCCTTGTGGATAGCCTGTTCCATCCCAGTGTTCGTGATGGCTTAAAATCAAATCAGATATATGGGAGAGTTCCGGTGTAGCCTGGGCTATTCTGTAGCCTATCAGCGGATGTTTTTTAATTTCCAGCCAGTCATCAGCATTTAACAACTCGCTCTTGTTCAATATTATATCAGCAATTCCGATTTTACCGATGTCATGCAGAAGTGAAAGGAGCCTCATCTCCTTTGTCTCGTAATGCGTCAACTGGATTCTCTTGCCTATCAGCTTTACAAGTTCTGTCATTCTTTCTGAATGCCCCTCAGTCTCAAAACTCTTTTCGGAAAGGGTCGTCTGTAATGTCGATATTATTGAATTGCGTAGACTTTTACCTTCTGCCAGCTTATTTGCATACATCCTGTTCTCTGCTTCAAAAAGTATTTCATTAATTGACGATGAGGTGTCGGTTTTCGTTGAAACACCAAGAGAGATGCTCAGTGAAATCGGCTCGAAATATCTCGTTGCACAGTTTTCCTTTATGCGCTCCATCACTTCAAGGGCTTCTTCATATGGTGTGTCAGGAAGTAAAACAGTGAATTCATCGCCGCCAAGACGCGATATTATGCTGTTATCGGGGCAGGTCTCCTGCAAAATTCTCGCGATGTTCACCAACAGGTTGTCTCCTGCTTGATGACCGTAAACATCATTTGTAAGTTTAAGTCCGTTGACATCGCCCATTATTATGGATACGGGAATCGTCTTTGTGAGTTCATAATCATTAATCTTATTCATAAAATATGCCCTGTTGTAAAGGCCCGTCAAGGAATCATGAAAGCTTAGATATTGAACCTCGTTGCTGTACCTTACTTTCTCCGTAATGTTTTCAAATAGGACACACGCACAATCATCTTGTATTCTGAATACTTTAAACGTAAAGTAGGAATTCAAAATATTCTCGTCGTCATAATTAAAATCGTCCATTTCAATAGGTTCGCCGGTTTTTATTACGTTTGCAAATTTCTGAGGAATTCCCTTCTCACGAAGTTTCGGGAAAATTTCATCAATAAACTTGCCTAGTATTTTTTTGCGTTCAATGCCTAGAAGCTTCGATGATGCAATGTTTGCACTTATCAGTCGAAGTGTTCTGTCATCGTTATAATCCTCCAAGCGGTACAGGTAAAACCCTGTCTGCATCGTTTCAATTATCTCAAAACTCTGTTTTAACTGCTTTTCTGCCTCCTTGCGATCTGTTACATCTCTGAAAACCAAAACCACACCGTTAGTTTTACCATTGCTGTCTTTTATCGGTGCAGCACTGTCAGCTATACTGTACTGATGTCCGCTTTTAGATACCAGCATCGTATTATTGCCTAGTTTGTGGGTTTTGTCGTTGCCCAGGACCGCACTGATAGGATTGTCTATTTTCTTGTTAGTAATCTCATTTTTTAAATAGAATACATCCTCAAAAGCTTTGCCTGTAGCGTCTTTGGATTTCCAGCCTGACAGTTCTTGCGCAACCCTGTTCATAGAAGTGATATTCCCATTAATATCTGTCGTTACGACACCATCACCGATTGATTCGAATGTAGTTTTCAGGCGCTCCTTTTCTTCGAAAAGGTCTTTCTCAGCCTGGGTTCGAGATTCCGTTAATATTTTTATTTCATTTATATCCTGGATTGTTCCAATCATATATATTGGATTACCCGCATTGTCATAATAGACAAGTCCTCTTCCGTGCACCCAGATTTTTTCGCCGGAGGAAATCTTCTGAATCTGGTATTCCATGTCAAACGGCTGTTTATTAACTAAGACTTCATAGGTGAAATATTCCTTCATCCTATCCTTGTGCTCAGAGCAGACCAAATCCAACCAATTTTCTATGTTTATTTCATGCTCGGCGTCAATACCAAAAATCCCATCCATCGTCTCAGATGAAATCCATGTGTTTTCAACAATGAAATACACATAAGTTCCTATCCGGGCAATTTTCTGGGATTGATCGAAAAACCAATTCGTTTCTCTGAATAATTCTTTTAATTTCTTTACACTAATGTCTGACTGGAAACTTCGAATATCACTGTTCATTGCAATACCTCCAGACCTTATATGTTATTTCATATAACTAAAAGTAGTGACATAATACAACTTCCATAAATTTCTGAAATTTTATATGTTATATTTTACATCATTTTATGCGTAGATACAATTGTTTTGTCATTTTTGCCTCTTTTTGCCTCATTTTGTTTCATTTTGCCTCATTTCTTGCGTATTTTGACAAAATTTAACATTTTTTGACATAATTAAAAACCCTCGCTAATCCCCCTGCCAAATCCCCCTGCCAAATCCCCCTCGCTAAAACATCCGACAGTTCCGCATTGTTCACAGTATATTTACATGTCTGTACCACTATAACTGCTGATTTAAAAGGATGCATAGGGTACTATACAAGAGTAAATAATTGATATGCAGAGGTGAGATATTTTGGCAAAAACTTGTTTTTACTGCGGTAAGGATTTAAATCAGGGTGAACGCTGCGATTGCAGGAACGCTTTCAACGGCAATTCTTCGAGCAACGGATCGGCAGGCGCGGGATCTAAAGCCAAAAATGGCAGGTCTTCCGATGATACTGCTCGTAAAAGAGAACAACAAAAGGAATTTGAACGCGAGCAGGCAAAAGCGAAAAAGGAACGTGAGAAACGCGAAAAGGAACGAACCAAGCCTAAGTCTTCACCTTTTTCCTGGAAGCAGTTTTTACTGCGGATAATGACTAACGGATCTTTTGCCTCGAGCGATCCTCTTTTTCGCAAAATCGGTCATTCTTTTTTGCAGTCTATTATTAGACCTGTGGCGGCGATTAATTCTTTTGTAGCCATAAAAGACAGAAGCCTGTCGATTTTTTATCTTACATTTTTTTCTATTTCTTCAGGGATTCTGACAATGAAAATGCTAGGAGCAGGACTGACATCTTTTATTGAAGGGGCTGTCGCCGGACTGGCACTTGCTTTGATATTAAATGGTCTTTTTGTAATAATTTTCAAGTATTTTGGAAAGGTCAGATTTTCTTTTGAGCACATGCTTTCGACTTTTAGTGTTCCTTCGGTTTTTTTGTCTATATTCTTTCTTCTGGCATCAACCGGACGGACAGCTGGATTTTCACTTTTAATGTCTCTGATAACTGGCATAGTTATTGGTGCGTTGACACAGTTTGTTTCTTTGAAGGCTTTTACCAGGCAGTCCACCGAGCAGCTTATGGTGAGTTCAATACTTGCATATGTTGTGTTTTTCTCTATCGTTGGGTTTATCCTCAATATTGTCGTTTCGTTTCCTGTTGCCAAGTGATCAATTGTTGGGACAGAGAATCATCGCTTTTTATTTATAATGCTTTGAATAGTTGTCACGTCTTTGGCAGATATTGAAATTTGAATTTCATTTTTATTAACTAATCAAGATGATTGTATTTTTCACAAAATATTAGTATAAACTCTTTCGTTCTTTTTGTAATATCTATTTGTGTGATTGTCATATGTCATGTGAGATTTGTGTACGAGATGTGTGTACGAGATGTGTGTACGAGATGTGTGTACGAGATGTGTGTACGAGATGTGCGTACGAGATGTGCGTACGAGATGTGCGTACGAGATGTGTGTATGAGATGTGCGATATTTGCATGCGATATGCTGTCAATCATATACGAATGTATTTTATAAATTGTTGAAATCGCAGTGGAGGAAATTGATAATGGAAAGTAAAAAGGTTAATGTACTTCTTGTTACAGGGTTTTTAGGTTCCGGTAAGACGACTGTAATGAAAAATCTTATTGAACTTGCAAAACAGACTCCTGAATTGAATATTGGAGTGGTGATAAACGAATTCGGCAAAATTAATGTTGACGCCCAGACCATCAATGATAAGAGTATTGAGATAACCGAGATTAACAACGGTTCAATTTTTTGCAAGTGCCTTGAAGGGACTTTTGTGGACTCAATTCTTGCTCTAAAGGACCATAATCTTGATTATCTGTTTATCGAAAGCTCCGGTCTGTCCGATCCATCCAATATGCAGAGCATAATGATGCACGTAAACAAATTTTCTGACAACTCGTTTTACTATGCCGGTACAATATGTGTTGTCGATGCAAAGTATTTTCTCAAGTTATCAAAGTCACTTGTTACTATCCAAAGGCAGATAGCATCATGCAATCTTTGTCTTGTGAACAAAATAGATCTTGCCCAGGACTCTGTCGTTGAGTCTGTAACAAAGGAGATAAGTGTAATAAATCCATTTGCAACGGTTCATCTTACTACCTTCGGAAATCTTCCCGCCAAATTGTTCGAAAAACTGAATCCTGATGTATTTTCGAAAGACATGCCATCACTCAATACCGCCCAGAATCGGCCGGATGTTGTTTTGCTGACCACTGCGCATATACTGCCCTCTAATTTTGTCAGTGATTTCATTAATGCATTCAATAGCAAAATCCTAAGACTCAAGGGCTTTGTCAGATATGAGGACGGGGTCTATCACATTGAGGCGGTAGGTGAAGAATGTCTGACTGAAAAGCTCGATTTAGGGCGTACACTTTCCGAGCTCGTTGTAATTCCTTTTCCGGGAATTGCAATCAGAGAAGAAATTACAGCATACCTCAAAGGCCACGTCGACTGGCAATGTGAAGTCATTTGACTCCGAAATAAATCCCCGTCAGGTCAAAGTAGTTTGTGCCGGGATTGCTCTTTGATAGTGTAACTGCGTTGAACACTATCTTTAGCTTCACATTGTCTTTGTTGTACATGTAAACGAAATCCTCTGCTGCAACTTGCTTTTGTGAATTAGTACCCGAATATTTTGTATAAAGTCCGTCTGCAAATTCCTTTAAGTCGAATTTCGCAATGTCTTTGCCGCCAAGTACTACAGTGATTTCGGGGTAACTGCTATTGGTTGGTCCGGAGGATTTTCCCCCGGTATATAAAACAGTGTAATCGCCCTTTTCTGTCTTGATTAAAGCCTCTCCCGTTTCCATCAATATTCGTTGCGGGATATGATAATCGTACCCTGTTGTGGAAATCGCTTCAGGACTGGAGGTCAGATTTATAACATCTGAGGGATTGCCATTGTCAGGATTGTTACCGTCCCTTCCAAACATCATGTCAAATCCAAAAACTTTTTTGAAGTCCACAGTAGAATTCATTGACTGTTTAAGCCAGCCAGGCAAAGTTCTTGTTGACGAACTGTAGGTGTCATAAAGATAATTTGTAGATAGGGTTATCCGCATTTTGTCATCCTCGCTGATGCCGGAATTGCTCTTGATACTGTCCCCGGAAATCATCCCGTTTTTGGTAAGGATGCTTTTCAGGTGGGCGCCCTGGTATGTATACGAAAAGTCGTTAGCACCTACGACCGGCAGCACAAAAATCGTAATAAGAACAATGGCTATATAAGACGGCACCTTGTTTTTTGATATAGGCAGAAATAAAAACAGGATACTTGTAATCATTGCATAAATCCAAAGAAATACTATTGCATATTCAAGAGGTTTAACACCATACATTTTTATCTGTGTTACTATGGAATATGCTTCAAAAGCCAGAAACACAAGGGTTGCGATAGGTATGATCTTGCGATAAAGACGAACGGCCAGTGTGTTAAATGAACTGACAAGAAGGTAAAGAAGTATTCCGAAGAGCGAGTATGCAGTGAAAATTCCGATTATCTGTTCATATGCCGGCCAGTTCCCTGTAAATAGAATACGCAGACTCCATATGATAAGTACGAGAGTGAGTGCTGCAAGTATCGGTATCATTATGTTCTGGAAAAGCACTTCTGCAAATTTAGGCTGTTTGGAAAGTTTTTCTATTGTCGGGTCATCATCTTCTTCAATTTTTTTAAATTGAGGGAAATATCCGAGAAAAATGGCGTATGCCAAAAGTCCGCTTATAATAGCTATATATGAATAAGTTTTATCGGTCAGGTCCGAAATTAAAAGCTGCTGAACTGCAAATGCCACAAAGAAAAATCCAAGCATCAAAACCAGTCCATATACAAGTGCAATAAAAAATGACTTTATTGTCATAAAAACCATACGGTTATAGTCAAGTAATTTGCCGTGAAATGTCGGAGCAATGAGAAAAACCAGAAAAGAAATCGCCATCGCTGCTATTACCCTTACGGTTGAATTTTCTGAAATCGTGCCTCCACTTGGAAGATATATGGCAAAAAACGTACCTGTGCTTATCAACAATGTGAGTAAGTTCGCTCCTAAAAATTCGATTTTCTTATCACTGATTTTACGGGCCATAACTATTAGCGCCATTCCCGCTATCACACCAAGTGCAAAAGATAATTGCAGTGAATTTACTAATTTTTCATTATTTATAGGCTCCTGATATATTCTCCAAATAGAAACAATGGCAAGCGCTGCCGCAAAAATCATAGATGCGGGATATAGTACAAAAGCCATACCTCCGCGTTTAAGTACTCCTTGAATTGCTGCTGAAAATTTGTTCACAAAAATCGCCTCTCTTTCATTATTGCTAATGGGTTGCAAATTCCAATCGTTATCAAACGATTTACTTTATATCATAATAATAATGCAAATTAATTTGATATGCAAACTAATATGTTACCAAAAATATTAATATCATGTTTTTATTGATGTTAGTGCTTGTATTGGTGCTGGGACAAATGCTGAAGATTAATAAATTTCAAGCTATAAATATCTGAGTCTGCAGTATTTTGCTGCTGGCAATCTCTGCACCTATTCCGATATATTTATAATCGCCCAGGATGTTTTTGCGGTGCCCTTCGCTGTTCATATAACCTTCATGAGAAAATATTGAACTCGGATAGTTCTTGGATATGTTTTCGGAGCATTTTCTAAAAGAAATTCCGGCATTTCTAAGACGGTCTGATGAACTTTGCCCTTCAGGATTTGTATGGCTGAAGTAGGAGCGTTTTACCATATCGACGCTATGAGCTATAGCAAGTTTCTGGAGTCTTAAGTCAATTGTCAAAGCCTTAAGTCCTGACCTGACACGAATCGAATTAACAAGATAGAGGCTAACTCTTTCGAAACTTGAATCAAGTTCTTCTGACGGCGCAGGGAAATAGCCAATAGATTGTTCCGTTGACTTGGAAATAATCATAACTGATGTAAGAACACCGCCTTTTGTATTGTCATAAAAAACCGTCAGATACTTTTTGCCATCGTAAAAAACATCTTTCTGATCCTGGTTGCTTATTATGTAGCGCATGTTGCCTTTCTGAATTGAAGATAATGGCTTTCCGTACTTGCTGCTCATGCTTTTCCGTAGATTGCTTCGACTTTTTATCGAAGGCATATAAGAAAAAAACAAATCCGAACTATTTGAATAAGCTCCGACAACCAGTTCGCCCCTTATGCCAACCATGAAAAACCTCTTATATGCAGTATGATATACATACCATGTAAAGCCATATTCGCTCATTTCATATGACACCGGCTGGCCATATTTCGAAATAATCTGATCCTTGGTACTACCTATCATGCTGTCAAGAACAATGCTTGAGGTGCATTCGATTGCAAGTTTGACGGCGGATGAGGGTTTTGCGGGTACTTTGGCAGCAGCCGGCTTGGCTTTTACAGTTGAAGGACTTGTCTGTGCTTTGGAATAGGCCTTGGATATCTCTTTCGATGAAGAATGCGATATATCTATCGAAGTAGACGATGATGTATTTGCCGACGAAACTTCGCCGGAACTTGAAGATTCCGATTCAGTTGTCTGGTAAGTCTGGTCCTTCAATTCGTTGTCATTTTGGAAGGTTTGTGTATCTGTAGAAGAAATGTCTGAATTAAAGCCCTTCGGAGCAATGTCAAAAACACAGCCGGTAAGGAGAATTCCTAACGCCAAAGAAACCAATATTGTATTAAAAATATATTTGCTGGGTATCACCCGCTATCCTCCTGCTTTTATAAAAACGCTTAAAGTTATATTTATTATAAATTCTAGGCAATGCAAGTGTAAAAAATCAAGTTGTAATATTCGGAACGCAATTTCTTTAATCGTAATTTCAATTAGTGCTATGTCATTTACTGTATTATCATTTATTGTATTGTCATTTATTGTATTGTCATTTACTGTATTGCCATTTTTTGAATCTAGAATCAATATTATGTTATTTAACGGGCAAATGTCAAGTACATATAAATTACAATATTATAGCATTTTGAAATAAGTTATATATAGCGTTTTGAAATAAGTTTTATAATATGTGTGCTATCAAAATGCATTTGGCAAACTTTTTTTAGTATTTCAAAGTATATAACATCAATAAGTTTGCTATAATACGTGCTATCAAAACGCATTCGGCAAAATATTTTTTAGTATTTTCAAACTCCGCTAATCAGCCGATGGCAAGTAAAAGTTCTCGTAAGACTTTACAGGCAATTGCGGTGGACGCTCCGGATAGATCATAATTCGGCGCAAGTTCATTAATATCCGCTCCGACAATATCAAGAGATTCACAAACGGTAAGTATGGCCTTGTGCAGCTGCAGAAAATTAACGCCTCCCGCTTCTGGTGTGCCTGTTCCGGGAAAGCAGGAAGGATCCAGTACATCAAGATCTATTGAAAAATATACAGGCTTGCCCTTTAGGTTATTGACAGTCTCTTCAAGACCTGTAAAATCAAACTTTGTCATGGAAACATGCGACTGGCTCCATTCGAATTCCTCCCTGTCGCCCGACCTGATGCCGAACTGAAAAATTTTGCCGTCCCCGAGTATTTCCCATATCCTCCTCATTACGGATGCATGTGAAAGCTTTTGTCCCAGATATTCATCTCGCAGGTCAGTGTGCGCGTCAAAATGCAAGATATGAAGGTCAGGGTGTTTTGCCACGATTGTCCTCACGGCTGCGAGGGTAACAAGGTGTTCTCCACCAATCATTACCGGGAGTTTGCCGTCCTTTATTATCTCACTTGTATATTCATCTATCATTTTGAGGGCATTTACCGGATTCCCAAACGGCAGTTCAATATCTCCTGCATCGTAGATAGAAAGATCTAAAAGGTCCTTGTCCTGATAAGGGCTGTATGTCTCGAATCCAAATGACTCTGCCCTCATTGTCTTTGATGCAAAACGTGTGCCGGGCCTATATGACGTAGTCGAGTCAAGAGGAGCACCAAAGATAACTATATCAGCGGTATCGTAATCCTTATCACATCCAAGGAATGTCTGTATGTTGCCGTTTTTATTCATATAATCTGCCTCCACCCGATTTATCCATGATTATTTTTTTATTGTCTGGATGTTTTGTCTGTTTCAGCAACACTGAATTTGTGCCTCTAAAGGCACAAAAGGACAAAACTCCCCCGCCTGAAAATCAAGATTTTCAGGCGTCGTCGCTAGAAAGCGCTTCATTTACATACGTAGGCAATGCAAAACATCCCCTATGCAAATCCGAATTATAATACTTTGTATATATTCCAAGTTCTTCCCACTTTTTTGCGTCTACATCATTAATCGGGTCTAATTGCTTCGACGCAAATCCAAAGAGCCAGTGCCCTGATGGATATGTAGGTATATGTGCCTGATAAACGCGACTTATAGGAAAGTATTCCTCAATGCGCTTATGTGCTCTTTTCATAGAATTGGCATAGTGGTCGTAGTATGGACTCTCGTGCTGGTTTACTAGTATTCCGTCGGCCTTTAGGGCCTTGTAGCAGTTACCATAGAATTCACGGGTGAAAAGGCCCTCTCCTGGACCGAACGGATCGGTGGAATCTACAAGGATTATGTCGTATTCGTCAATAATATTCCTTATATAGCGCAGACCATCTTCATAATGTATTGTAACACGCTTGTCATCAAGGCAAGAGGCGGTCTGTGGAAGGTACTTTTTGCATACTTTTACTACCTCTTCATCTATCTCGACCAGATCGATACTCTCTATACCAGGGTACTTTGCAAGCTCTCGAACTGTTCCGCCATCTCCACCTCCTATTACAAGGATTTTACGGGCATCGCTTTTAACTGCCATAGGCACATGAACCATCATGTCGTGGTATATAAACTCATCCTTTTCGGTGAGCATCATGAGGCCGTCGAGAGTTAAAAACCGGCCGAATTCAAGCGATTCAAAAATATCAATCTGTTGAATTTCACTTTTATTGGTATATAGGACATCCGACACCTTTATAGAAAATCTGACATCCCTGGTGTGCTGTTCCGTGTACCACAGTTCCATTTACAATCCCTCCACTATGTTGATATTGTCAACATTCATATCTTCAGTACCAGTAAGGTAACATCCCTTTTCTTTTGAGTATCTGATATAGTCCAGAATTTCCGCCGTGATTCTCTCACCCGGAGCCAGTATAGGAATACCGGGCGGATATGCCATTACGAATTCACCGCTGACAGCTCCCTTGCTCTGCTCAATTGTTACCGTCTTCTTGTCAGAATAGAATGCTGCCTTGGGCTTTATAACAACCTCCGGAGTTATGTATTCATGGTCAAACATCCCCGACTCATCCTTGGAATACAAGCGTTTAATTTCTGATAGCGCAGAAACAAGACGTTCTATCTCAAGCGCGCGGTCCCCAACAGAGATAATGGCTAGAATATTGCCTAAATCACCGAATTCTATCTGAATATCGTACTTATCTCTTAAAATATCATAGACTTCAATCCCGGCAAGCCCTGTGGCTCTTGTATATATCGAAAGCTTTGTGCTGTCAAAATCAAAAATGTCAGTACCATTTATAAGTTCAGTAGAAAAAGCATCGAAGCCACCGATATTGTTGATCTCGTCGCGTGCGTACTGAGCGAGAGAAAGAACTTTCCCGAAAATCTCTTTGCCGTCAAGCGCCAGGTTCCTCCTGGAAATGTCGAGTGATGAAAGTAAAAGATATGATGCGCTTGTTGTCTGCGTTAGATTGATAACCTGTCTTGTATAACCCTCGCTTACGTTTTCGCCCAACAGTAAAATCGAGCTTTGTGTAAGAGACCCCCCTGTCTTGTGCATGCTTACAGCAGCCATGTCAACTTTGACAGACATGGCGGACTTTGGCAGATCATCACCAAACGAAAAGTGAGTTCCATGAGCTTCATCAACCAGGACGAGCATATTGTTCTTATGCGCCATTTCCGTGATTCTCTCAATGTCACTGCAGATTCCATAGTAAGTCGGATTATTAATAAGAATGGCTTTGGCATCGGGATTTTCGATGATAGCTGTCTCTATGTCTTGTATAGTCATTCCAAGTGGTATACCTAGACGTTTGTCCACTCCGGGATTGACATAAGCGGGAATAGCACCACTTATAACCAACGCATTGATTGCACTTCTATGAACATTTCTTGGCATGATAATCTTTTCGCCGGTCTTGCACGCGCTCATAATCATAGCCTGTACTGCACCTGTTGTACCATTTACCATGAAAAATGCATTCTTCGCATTGAATGCTTCTGCTGCAAGCTGCTGCGCCTGCTTTATAACTGACACGGGATGGCATAAATTATCAAGCGGTCTCATTGAATTAACATCTACAGATAGACATTGCTTGCCCAAAAATTCAGTAAGCTGCAAATTGCCGCGGCCTTGCTTGTGCCCCGGGACATCAAACGGCACAATGCGTTTCTGTCTGTACTTCTTCAGAGCTTCATAAATAGGGGCGTCATTCTGTGAAAGCTTATCCATCTATCTAACCTTTCGTTGGCTTATATAAAAATATGGAGACCTCTGCCTGTTAGGTCAAAAATCTCCTCGCTCGCTCGCTTGTTTGTTTATAATTCTAGAAACATACTAATAGACGTTCATTCCGCTGAAAATTTCAATCATTTCCTTGCGAAGATTGTCTGTTATGGTAAGGCGCTGCTTGGGTGGCAACTCGTAAACATCCTTGTTAAAAAGATAATTTTGCAGTTCTATCTCTTTAATAAGCATTTTCGTATGAAAAATATTCGCTTGATAAACGTTTACATCAATTGCATCATACTTGGTCAAAGTCACATCGTCTATATAATCCTGGATGGAAGTTATGTCATGGTCGATATAACATTTCTTACCGTCAACATCTCTTGTGAATCCGCGAATTCGATAATCTATTGTCATTATATCGGAATCAAAACTGGCTATTAGATAATCAAGAGCGTTAAGCGGAGATACCTTGCCACATGTGGCTACATCAATATCCACTCTGAATGTTGCAATTGAATTATCAGGATGGTACTCAGGATAGGTATGAACCGTAACGTGGCTCTTGTCTAAATGTCCGACAATTGTCTCTCTCTTCTCGAGACCAAAGTTCTCGCCACCGTTGCAGGACTTATCCAGTAATTTATATGGAAGCGCCTCTTCAGTAATCAGCAGAGTAACACTTGCACCCTGCGGATCATAATCCTGTTTGGATATGTTGAGCACATTTGCTCCTATTATGTCAGTGACATCACATAGAATCTTGGTTAAGCGCTCTGAGTTGTATTGCTCATCAATATACGCAATGTAGTCTTTTTGCTCTCTCTCACTTTTTGCATAGCATACATCGTAGATGTTGAAGCTAAGTGTTTTTGTGAGGTTGTTAAAGCCGTATAATTTCAGCTTATTTTCCAACCCTACCATCACAACCTTTCTTTTATAGACTTGAATAAAAATTTTACATCATATTTCGATAAAGGTCAATCCCATTTTAAATTTGCTGTTGTTAATTTGCTGTTGTCAATTGACCTGTTGCTAATTAATCTGTTGTTAATTAATCTGTTGTTAATTGATCTGTTGCTATTTGACCTGTTGTTAATATTCGTATTGTTAATTCTATTGTTGCTTAAATTCTCTAGTTATAACTACAGCATATTACTATTGCTATTGTTATTATTACTATTGCCATATGGATTTCCGTTACCTCCCGAACTCGAGCCAGTCTTGTTCGGAGTTCTCATTGCATCATACATTGTCTTGTCGTTAAGAGATACGTTTACCGAGGATATGAAGTGACTGTTATTGGCTGTCTTAAGTAATAAATTGATTATCATCTCTGTAACAGCTGCTGTGTCAAGCTGTCCGAAAGCTTTTCTTATAGTCCAGACAGCATCAAGCTCTCGTTTAGTAAGAAGGAGTTCCTCTCTTCTTGTACCAGAACGGTTGATATCAATGGCCGGGAAAATACGTTTCTCTGACAACTTACGGTCTAATAGCACTTCCATGTTGCCGGTTCCCTTGAATTCTTCGAAAATAACTTCGTCCATTCTAGACCCCGTCTCTACAAGTGCTGTTGCTATTATCGTCAGACTGCCGCCGCCTTCTATGTTACGTGCTGCTCCAAAAAATCTCTTAGGTCCGTAAAGCGCACCCGGGTCAAGTCCTCCTGACAGAGTCCTGCCTGTAGGGTTGATTGTAAGATTATATGCTCTTCCGAGTCTTGTTATACTATCGAGTAAAATTACAACATGTTCTCCTAGTTCAACAAGCCTCATAGCTCTTTCCAGAACAAGTTCGACTATCTTAACATGATTCTCTGGAGTCTTGTCAAATGTGGAAAAAACAACTTCGCCCTTTATTGATCGCTGCATGTCAGTTACTTCTTCGGGACGTTCGTCAATAAGTAAAACTATCAGTTTCGTCTCGGGGTTGTTAGTTGCAATTGCGTTTGCAATTTTCTGCAATAATATTGTCTTACCGGCTTTTGGTGGGGATACTATCATACCCCTCTGCCCTTTTCCTATAGGAGCAATCATATCCATGATTCTTGTGGAAAGCTCGTTTCTGGTAGTTTCAAGAATATACTTCTCGTCAGGGTATATCGGTGTAAGTCTGTCAAATTGAGGTCTGTGGATCATATTCTCAGGTGGCTGCCCATTGACTTCTTTGATATAAAGGATAGCCTGATATTTGTCCGTCTCTCTCTGAAGCTTGCCAGGACCGCTGATCTTGTCGCCGGTTCTAAGATTAAATCTTCTTATGTATTGAGGTGGTACGAAAATATCCTTGGCACTTTGGAGATAATTCTCTTTTCGAAGAAATCCATATCCGTCGGCCATTATTTCGAGTACTCCCTCAACTGTTTCCGATAATTCAATCATCGGAGCCTTCAGATGATTTTTGCCGGGATCGTCGGTAGCTTCATTCTTCTTTTCGCTTTCGGTGGTGGAATCCTCTTCGCCTGACGGATGTTTAATACGATGCTTTAGAGTTTTTTCCTTGGAGGCTTTATTAAATGCGTCAGGAATTTTAACAGCTGCTTTAGAGTCTTCAACTGCGGTTATGGGTTTAACTGTTGGGGTTTCTATGACTTTCGCTATATTTTCGTCGATAATAGGCGACAAGGTTTTCCTTGGTCTGCCCGCCTTATGGCGTACCTCGGGGGTTGCGGGAGTGACTGCATTTTCGTTCTCAACCGGGATTATTGTAATAGGTTCGGGCAACATAATTGATCTGTTTTGCTTCGGTGGTCTTCCTGGTCTCCCTCCAGTGCCCGCATTCTGAGATATAGTCGTATCAGTTGCAATTACGGTTTCTGCCTTTCCAGGTTCATTTTTGATTATTTTAACCGATTTTGCAATTTTCACTGCTTTTACTGTATCATCGGGCTTTAATGTCCTTGGAGTTTTAACTGTTTTTATTATGTCGTCGATTTTCTTGGGATTTTCTGTAATAGGCGTTTTAGGGGTACCAACTGTTCCAGATAATTCTAAGTCCGTTAATGACTGTTGTGTGTATGTGACTTTGTTGACCTTGTCTGTCTTGGTTGTTTTTTCTATTTTATCTGTTTTGCCTGTTTTGCCTGTTTTCTCTGCTTTTTCTGATTTGCCTGTTTTGTCAAGCTTTGCGGTCGTTATTTCTTCATGGACCTTTTCGGGATTTCCTGTTTTCGTCTTCTTATCTCTTAAATCAATATTAGGAGTTTTTACTTTCGAAGTGTCCTTAACCGTCAAATCGGAAGTTACAGGCTTTATCGTCTCTGGAGTCTTGGGACTCTTGGCAGTATTGGAAGCCTTGGCAGTATTGGGAACCTTGGCAGTATTTGGAGTTTTGGCTGTATTTGGAATCTTGGCTGAATTTGGAGTCTTGGCAGTATTTGGAGTTTTGGCTGTATTTGGAGTCTTTGCTGTATTTGGAGTATTGACTGTTTTGTCATTATTTGATGGATTAAATTCGGCAACACCACTATTCGTTGCAAGTTCCTGCATGAACTTTAATCTGTTCAATTCTCTCTTGCTTAAAGCTGCCTCCTCATTTAATGATTTTGCTTCAACTTTTAATTTACTGACAGTTTGTTTGCTTACAGGTATGTCTTTGCTAGAAGATTTAACCGTGTTCTGCCTGCCAGCAGAAGATTTAGCGACAGCATATTCTGCATTCGATGTTTTATCGCCAGTTGTCTTCATTGCAGCTTTGGCTTCAGATGGTTTCACAGGTACTTTCGGGGCGGCTTTTCTGCCCGCAGGCACTTTCACAGGATATTCCACTGCTACCGCTCTATCAGCAGGTTCATTCATTGGAGTACTTGTCTGTGTGGTTGCTGCTTTCTGGTCAATATCATACAGATAAGCTGCAAGTTCTTCCTGTGTCATGGCATCTGCCTTCTTTTGTGTTAATACACGACCGAGTGTGGCAAGGAGCACTAAATCAGCTTTGCTCTTACCGAAAAATTTGTCTGGTGACATGGTTTTACCTCATTATTTTAATTTTTATTCAAATTGATTTCTAATTGAAAACACTATAGAAGTACCAATTGATACCAATCATTGAAATTTACTTACCAGGATAATTATAGGATATAGAAATATATATGTGCGGAAACCAAAATAGATACCCCATTATTATAATGACAAAGATGCATTACGTCAATTACTATTTTATTTGTTGTTTTCTTTGTTGTTTTCTTTGTTGTTTTCTTTGCTGTTTTTTTGAATATTTGTGTGTATTATATGGCGTATATAGTAAAAACCGTCGTAAAAGATTCCTGCATCTTTCACGACGGTTAATTATCGAGGTTTCATTTCTAATTAATTCACTGGAAAATAATATCTGCTATACTTCAATTGACTCTGTAACGATCCTGCTCGCCGTCTATTGCGTTCTAACTGTCATTACTCGTCGCCCATTGCATCAAAACTGTCTTTCATTGAAAGAGCCCTGCCGGTTCCGATTGCTACGCACGAGACCGCATCATCGGCCACTACAACTTCAATTCCGATCTTCTCGGCGAGCATGCGGTCCAATCCATAAAGAAGTGCACCTCCACCGGTCAGAACAATGCCACGTTGGCTTATGTCAGCCATCAACTCCGGCGGTGTTATCTCAAGAACCGAGTGAACAGCTTCAAAAATCTGGAATACAGGCTCTTCAAGTGCTTCAAGTATCTCATCAGACGATATCGTTATCGTAGCAGGCAAACCGGTTATAAGATTTCTTCCCCTGACATCCATTTTGATTATTTCATCTCTCGGATATGCGCATCCGATATTGATCTTAAGTTCTTCAGCGGTTCTCTCTCCAATGAGGATATTGTGCTTGCGTCTGACATGCTTGACAATAGCTTCGTCAAATTTGTCTCCGGCAACTTTAAGAGAAAAATCTACAACCGATCTGCAAAGCGAAATAACAGCGACATCAGTAGTTCCTCCACCGATGTCAACTATCATGCTGCCGCAAGCCTTGGCAATATCAATTCCTGCTCCTATGGCCGCTGCTATAGGTTCTCTGACAAGATAAACTTCTTTGGCGCCCGCATGACGGCATGCATCTTCAACCGCCTTCTGTTCAACAAGAGTTATAACACTTGGTACGCAGACCATGATGGTAGGTTTGAAATATCTTGCAAAGCTTCCCTTGAACACTCTGCGTATAAATTCCTTGAGCATGACTTCCGTTACCTTGAAGTCAGAAATAACGCCATCCCTAAGTGGACGTATAGCCTCGACTGTACCAGGTGTTCTTCCTAGCATGAGGCTTGCATTCTCTCCAACTGCAAGAACTCTTCCTGTTCTTGTATTCACCGCTACAACCGAAGGTTCACGGAGAACAACGCCCTTGCCTTTAACATATATCAAAACGGTAGCCGTTCCTAAATCAATTCCAATGTCCATTCCAAATCCCATTTTATTTTTCCTTCCTTACTGTAAAAAACTTTTACGCTTTACGTAAATTTCTTATATTATCGATACACCTGTCAGTGTGATTGCTTGTCTTTAGATGTTGTAACATATTTTCAGGATAATCATAGACTATTATAATACTATAATTTTCAGATTTTTGCACTATTTCTTTTTTGATAAATTGCATGAAATTTGAATTGCTTATAAATCTCAATCTATAATGTCTGCTTTTTCAAAAATTTGTTAATAAAATAATGGTTCATACGGAAAATCCAAATATGTTAGTCAGGCAAAGTTTCATATGGCAAATCTAAATATGTTAGTCGGGTAGAGTTTCATATTGAAAATCCAAATATGTTAGTCGGGCAAAGTTTCATATGGCAAATCTAAATTTGTTGGTTACTACGGTCTGTCACGTGATATAATCATTGTATAAACTGGATGTTTTGGTGGAGGCTGTGATATGCTCAAATGGCTGGCACTTCTATTAATGACTATTGATCACATTGGATATTATTTTTATGGCCAGATACCGGATTTTTTGTACTATACTTTCCGGATTGTCGGAAGGCTTGCTTTTCCGATATTTGCTTTTTATATTGTAAAAGGATTCACAAGGACGCGGAGTCCGTTTCGTTACCTGGGGCGCATGGCTTTTTGGGCTGTTATATCGCATTTGTTGATTTCGAGCGCGAGCATGTTTGCTCAAAAGACTGATTCACTATGGAATCCTGAGTGGACGAATGTGCTTGTTCTTTTTACATTTGCTATTACAATGCTGCTGGGGTATGACCTCGCAATGCGTTCGTACAGGGATATGATCTCCAGTATGACACTGGTTTGCAATTCTCCTGTCAAATTAAAGGATTCCCGTTACGACGTCAAGGTGAATCTGGGCGGAATTTCACTTTCACCGAATGTCGGAATTGCTGTCGGTATTACTATAATCCTGTTCTCATTCTGGTCGGTCTACATTCTTAAATCCGATTATGAGTTTTACGGTCTGCTGACAGTCCTGTTTATGTATATTTCATACAACAAGGATGATGACTGCCTGTATTTGACAAACCTTTGGCTTTTGTTTTTCATTTTAAACACAGGATACATACTACTGGCGCTTATTGCCGGGGGGAATGTAGTTTTTTCATTGATGCAGGCATTTTCGATGGCGAGTATTTTTTTGATTTCATATCTAGGCAAAAATGAAAAGAAACCAAAGTCCATATGGAAATATTTTTTCTATATTTATTATCCCTTGCATATGGCTCTTTTAGTTATCCTATCTCACTACTGGCGCGAAATACTTTCTTTTTTCGAAGAAATACTGGTGCGTTAATCCCGAAAATATGATAAAATAGGCAAATATATTTTTTTGAAGATACCGGCTCTGTACGGAACGATGTTTTTAAAGAAAAACACAGCATGTGGTTGGATTTTTTTGTATAAAAATACATGCACACAGGCAGATATTTTTTTAGAGAAAGACACCGGACAGTCGTTTTTATTAAAGAAAAACAAACAGTCGGATATTATGATAGATACCATAGGCAAATATATTTTACGCATAAAATTGAAAGAGGGTTTATAAATGTCATATTCAGTTGAAATCGATCGCAAATGGCAGCAAAAATGGGATGATAGCAAGGTCAATTCGTTCGATCCGTCGAAGATGGACAAGAAGCTTTATGTTCTGGAGATGTTTTCATACCCGTCAGGTGCCAATCTGCACGTCGGTCACTGGTACAATTATTCGCTTTCGGATTCCTGGGCGAGGATGAAGAAGATGCAGGGTCATAATGTTTTTCAGCCGATGGGCTTTGACGCATTTGGTCTGCCGGCCGAGAATTATGCGATTAAAACCGGAATACACCCTTATGACAGCACTGTCCAAAACATTGAAACAATGAAGAAGCAACTACGCGAAATGGGCGGAATGTTCGACTGGGATTACGAGGTCGTGACCTGTTTCCCTGAATATTACAGATGGAATCAATGGCTGTTCCTTGAACTTTACAAAAACGGTCTTGCCTACCGCAAAAACGCTCCCGTCAACTGGTGTCCACAGTGCAGCACTGTTCTTGCCAACGAGCAGGTGGACGAGGGCAGCTGTGAGCGGTGCGGTGCTGAAGTCACCAAGAAAAATCTGACACAGTGGTTTTTTAAAATTACCGACTACGCCCAGGAGCTTCTCGATTATCTTCCCACACTGGACTGGCCTGAACGCACGAAGAAGATTCAGACCAATTGGATAGGACGTTCGGAGGGTACGCAGATATCTTTTAACGCTTTGAAGAACAGCAAGCCTATTATTGACGCAGAAGGAAACGAGTTGATTCTTAGTGTTTTTACGACTAGAACCGATACTCTTTATGGCGTTACGTATGTAGTTGTTGCTCCAGAGAGTGAAGTTTGCGACCTTCTGACAACAGATGAGTGCAAAGTTGCTGTTAAAGCTTACCAGGAGGCCACGAAGAAAGCCAGCGATATCGACCGTATGTCCACTGTCAGAGAGAAGACCGGAGTTTTTACCGGATCATACGCTATTCACCCGATTACAGGCGAGCAGGTGCCTATCTGGGCTTCAGATTATGTAATTGCAGGTTACGGTACAGGTGTAGTCATGGCTGTTCCTGCACACGACGAGCGGGATTATGAGTTTGCGCTGAAGTTCAATTTGCCAATTAAACGTGTCATTGTTCCTGCAGATTGCGTCGCGGACGAGTCCGGCAACTACGACTGCGAACTCCCGTATTGTGAGAAGGGCGTCAATGTCAACAGCGGCGAATTTGACGGCTTATCATTCAAGGATTCTGTTAATGGGATTATCGGTAAGCTTTCCAAGATAAACATGGGCTCGCTTAAGATTAATTACAGACTCAGAGACTGGCTTGTATCAAGGCAGAGATACTGGGGAACACCGATTCCGGTTGTTTACTGTGATAAATGCGGAACTGTTCCGGTCCCCGAGTCGGATTTGCCGGTTCTGCTTCCGTACAATGTGGAGTTCAAGCCTGACGGTCAGTCCCCGCTTGCTAAAAGCGAAGAGTTCATCAACACCGTTTGTCCGACTTGCGGCGGTCCTGCCAGGAGAGATGCTGATACACTTGACACTTTTGTCTGTTCATCCTGGTATCAGATCCGTTATGCGGACAACAGAAACACCGAAAAGGCATTCGACAAGGAAATTGCAGACAAGATGCTTCCCGTCGACAAGTATATAGGCGGTGCCGAACATGCTGCCATGCATCTGCTTTACGCGAGATTCATCACCAAGGCACTCAGGGATATGGGACACCTCAGTTTTGACGAACCATTCAAGTCGCTTGTCCACCAGGGAACCATACTCGGCCAGGATGGTCAGAAAATGTCCAAGTCCAAAGGCAACACAATATGTCCCGATGACTATATAACACAGCACGGGTCCGATGTGTTCAGAATGTATCTGGCTTTCGGATTCGCCTATACAGATGGCGGTCCTTGGAATGATGACGGAGTCAAGGCAATTGCAAAGTTCGTTTCAAGGGTTGAACGTCTGGTGGATGATATATGTGCATCAGACAAACCTGCGAAGTCCAATAACGGCGGCTCTTCATATGCTGCGTTGACCGATGCAGAGAAGCAGCTTCAATATGCAAGGCACTATACAATTAAATCCGTGACAAACGACGCTGAGAAATTCCAGTTCAACACCTCGGTTGCAAGGCTTATGGAACTGTTGAACGCAATTAATAAATATCAGACAACGACTGATTCCAAGGAAACGCAAAATTCAACGGACGGACTAGGTTCGCAACCCAAGCAGGATTCGACTTCCGGGAAAATTGTTCAGACTTCAAATAGCGGTGTTTTTCATCCTGTATTGATAGATACAGTTACCGACCTCATATTGTTAATCGCTCCTTTTGCTCCTCATTTTGCAGAACAAATGTGGGAGAAGCTCGGAGGCGAATTTTCTATATTTACACAGAAATGGCCGGTATTCGACGAATCCGCCATGATTACCGATACTATCGAAATAGCTGTCCAGGTCAACGGTGTTGTAAAGCACAGGATTAGCATACCTACTGATTCCACATCCGAAGAGGCCGAGTCAATCGTGACGGGCGATGACGCTGTCAAGGCGATACTTGCAGGTAAGACCATGGTGAAATTCATTTATGTAAAGGGACGGCTTGCGAATATTGTAGTGAGGTAATTGGTACGTTACTATTTTAGTCCATCTTAAAACTGCCACCACTGGTGGCAGTTTTTCTATATCCTGTAATTTATTCTAAAATGTATATCCCATATGGTTTTGTAGCAATTTCTGTATCAGTTATATAATTATAAATCTTTTTACTATTATACTATTATACTAAAATATAATTAGTTAGTATGTTGTCTAGCACTAATAAATTGATTTAAGTCATCTACGATATACTGCCTTCCTGTAGTGTGCAAAGCACCATAGCAGGTGCGAATATAATCAAGGACACTGTATCGGTTAAACAATTCGATAACTGCTTTACCGCTTAATTTCTCGGCTGACTTGTATTCTTCAATACAATATATAACAAAATCAGTTGTGTCATCCATAACTAAGCCTCCTCTGGAAATTCTATTCTACCAGTTTTTAGTTCTTCTTCAAGCATTTTTAAAAGAGCTGGTACGCTTAAATGCCATAATTTTGTTTTTTCATTTTCTAGTTTACTGTATAGTAAAGAGCTATATAAAATAGTTATAGCATCTTGTTCAGATATTCTTTTCTGGGTTTCCAGGGCTTTCACAAGTTCTGTAACGAGTATTTCCATAATAGCTTTGAATTCAATTTCACTATTCATAGCACCCACCATCTGTACATTCAAACCGCCCAATATATTTCAAATTTGAAAGAGCTTTCTGAGTTTTAAAAGTAATCTGGTTGTAAAGTTTTTGAACTTTCAACTTTTTTAGAGTTTCCTTCTTATTATATATTCCTGCTTCATAAGCTATAAAAACTCTATATACTTTATCATTTGCAACCGGACCGTATATAATATCGTAATTTTCACCACGATATTTACCATTACGGTTGTCAGCTACAAAGTCAAGCCATTGCTCATCAGGTAATTTAAACTCTAATATTTTAAGTTCAGTCCTTATCTTATCAATGTCAACCTCAAACATGTTGACACAACATTTATCGCTGCTCTCACGTTCTCTTACCTTGATAGCAAAATCAATAGCTTGCTCTTTGTTTGTCGTAGTATAAAATCCCGGTCCAAAATCAAGTAGTCTTTGTTTTGGCAATAATATAGGGTTTTCTACTACGCAATGGCTTCCATGATAAACAATCATTAATTTCCTCCGGATTCTTATTCTAATTATATAATTTACATTGTTTTTATTATACCGCAAATAATTTTCCCTGTTAACTACCATAAGTATACATAAGATAAATGGACTATGCAACATTGAAGTGCTAGAAGTTTTTGTACAAGGTTTTTTCCGTATACTGTTTCAGAATTGTTTTTGCATATTTTTAATAGTTTTACACAGAGAGAGTTGACATGATAACAAAGTAATAACTAATTCAAGACAGTTGTAATCAATTTTTTAAGTTTACCATCACCTTCAGTTGTTGCAAAAATTGCAACAACTGAAGCTCTTACTAATTCGCCTTCAATAATTATTTTTAGTCCGTTTTCTCCCTGGGATTCGAGGTGGTACCTACCGAAATAATGACGTATAAATTTAGTAGCCTATTTGATATTTTTTTCCATCAAAAGTAGTATGTGCAAAATTTGCCCATACTGAATTTTCATCAGCTCCCCTTCTTTGAAAAATATAAATCTAAAGAACGGGACAAAATCCGGGACAAAATTAATTTATTGCCTGTATTTTAACAAAATAAAAGCCCTACAGAAATCCCGCAAATGCTTGTCCTGTAAGGCTTTTATTGATTGGTGGGTAGTATTGGACTCGAACCAACGACCCCTTGCATGTCAAGCACACAAGTATTATATTCCCTGTAACAAAAAGGCTCTATTATGCGGTTTTCAATAGTTCAATATTCGTTTTTTTACCCTAGCTATATTATAAACTATATCAAAACTATATCAAGTTTTTTTATTGACTTATGATATTTTACTTTAATTATCT
>CAZZCN010000003.1:0-98763 GCA_964652975.1 uncultured Oscillospiraceae bacterium
AATCACTCTTTTTCTTTTATTCAAAGTTGCATGTGGAATGCCTATCAGCATTGACAATTTCCTATCGCTTATCACTTTGTCAGATAATATCAGTTCGTAAATTAGCAATTGCTCCGGCAAAGCCAGTTTATGAAGAGCAGCCTTAATTTTTTCGCTTATTAGCGTTCGTTCGATTTCTTCCTCAAATTGTAAAAATACGGTTTCCAAAGCTGCATTATTATACAAATCACCATTTAAATAAAATTCATCTAGTGAAATCGTTTTAAACTGCCTTTCCTGTTGTTTCAGATAATTCCTATGGTTTTGCTCCTTTCTCCACTCTGTGTATTCGTGTTTATTGGCTTCGATTTTCATATCATAAAAATTAATGAAATACCTGTTCTTGTTTTCTGGCGCAGTTATAAATTTATAAAATTCAATCCCGCTCATTTCGTACCACTCTGTTTCTTCCTTTTCAGATTCAGGGTTTTTCTTTACCCAATATGTTCTATTCATTATCGTAATCCTCCAAATTTTTGATTTTGTTTTTGTAAATCATCAAAAATTGGGGGTCACGGATATTTAGCGATATAGCAGAGCCAGCAATTCATTCAAACCTTTCCGCTTTTTTGAACTGTTTCCATGCATTAAAAAAGAGCACAAGAAAGAAGCTTAAAAAAGCTACTTGTCATGCTCCTCACTCGAAAGTCCTCTTTCTATCTTTTTAACAAAGATGATATAGGCTCTTATCCGGCTTGCTTTAGTTCAATCGTTTGAGTCACGTCCGGCGGTTGGTGCTAGTACTTAAGTAATATTTTAATTGTTAAAATTTGTATTTCATTTGTAGAGTCGCGATTATTTCTTGTTAAAACTTATCAGGTATTTGCTTTTACACCGATAGCATTGAAACAATAAATGTCGCAGTAAGTCTTCTCTATTTCCGTCGATTTTCATGGCATATGCTTTTTCTCCTATCTGCTTGCTACACAGTTTCCAGTTGCATTGCGGGCATTTCACATGGTCATAATCCTCGTCATCTACACTGTCTGCTTTAGTTAATATAATCATCTTGCACTCTTTTCATTTGTTATTTTTGAATACCAAAAAAGAGCCCTGGATAAAGCCGTTAGCTATGCTTTACCCAGTCCTATTCTCTATGAATTTGTCGATTTTTCCATATTTAAATTATCCTCCTCAAGTTCTTAAGTTATATTTAGCAGTTATTTACCGCCATATACTCTATAACTCCAAAAAAGGAAGTTTTGTGACAAGTTTTTACCTATTTTTTTCCGATTTCTTATTTTCAACAGATTCTGCTGCTTTAATAATAGTTTCTTTGTCTATATTGCCACTTAAAGCAAACCCATATCTACCATCGTTCCAGATAATATTCTGGTATCCTTTGTTTGAATAGTAAATACCTTCATTTCCATTGATTGTTATATTCTCAAAAACCGTGCCTTCAGTGCAAAACTGATTTGGCTTGATTTAATGGTTATCTGTTTGTAAAATAAGTAGCCTGAGCTTTTGTCGGTATATTCAATCTGGTACATCAAGCTCAATTCTTGTGTACCTTTAATTTCAAAACTTTTTGGTACTGTTCTTGGCACGTAATATTCCTGAATTACGGAAGGAAAGTTTTGAGATACGTCTAATTTCCTGTCTGAATTAATTAGAGTATTCGATAATACCAATTCGATTATCTAAGCGTTTGATACTAATAAATTCCGTGCAAATGCACCAATTTATTGTACAAATATCAAAGTGTAAAAGCTTCAACTAAACTCGTAAATAATAGCAAAAAATGTTTAATTTATCACTATGTAACCTAATGCAATTTCAATATTTCTTCTTTCTGGAACTACTCGCTGTAAAAACAGTTGTTGGGCAGTAGCTCTATAATAATCGATTTATATTTATCACAAAAACGGTAAAAGAGCGAGAATTCATAATCATAATTGATTATGGAAATTCTCGCTCTCTACTGTTTTTAAATCTTAATCAAAACTAGTTATCGCAATATATATTTTATCATTTTTGAATTAGTTCTGATTTATTGTAACTAATCCTAGTGCGCTCTTTTTTATTGCTAATAAACTGCTGATTGAAATACTGTCTTCATTGTATATTTGACCAGCCTTTTTGAATACGCCTTCCAATAAAGCAATTTTTAATAAGTGTTGTTTTGCTGATACTAGGTCAGCAAGATTTATAATTCCATCTCCTGTTATATCACCACGAATGATAACGTCCAAAGAGTCGTCTATTGAATTTATTGAATTCAATAATTGAACTTTTGATCCGGTTCCAACATTTCCGTTTTCAATTAGCAGTCCATTTTTATCAATAATTTGCAGGGCACGATCGAATGGATTTAATTGCGCTTGCAAACTAATCGAGGTTGTCAAAGGGTTAATGCCGGATATCACGTTTGTATCGCGATTAATAATAACAGTACTACTGGTCACTGTCGTAATGTTTCTAGGATTTGGTTTAAGTGAGAATTCACCCAATGTGCTCATGTCATTGTCAAATACACCATCAAGATCCTTCCAAAGGTATAGTTTGTCCCTACCAACACCACTAACAAGATTATCATCATATTGCATTGAAAATCCAATATTGTGGATTGAAGTCATTGTTGATTTAATTGCGTCCTGGGGTTCACATTTTGCTTCAAAATATACATACCCGCCAAAATATCTATATGAAAATACAAAGCTTTTAAGAACTGGATATCCGCTTGATGCAGAACCTCCGTAGTTAACAGGACCATACATGCCACCAGGTAGCCATGGTGATAAGTTCATTGCATAGATTCCTGCTCGAGTTCTGCCAACAATATTTTCTGGAGTTGTTGCTTTTCCATCAAAGTCAAATACCAATCTAAGCCAATCGTTATTTCCTGCACTTGACATTCCAGGGTCTGCCACTTTAAGGGCGTAGTAAATATAATTTTGATCCCATGTCATTTGAAAATAATCTGTTGTAGATGTAGCTCCATTAAGTATAGATAAATAGTTTTTCGGTATGCTGCTCCATTCACCTATATTTGAATCAATAGCAGGAGTAAATGGCGATATTGATGATGTCGGACTGAATGTTACTTTGTACAATTCACCATCCCATGTGCTTGCATATGATTTGAAATCTTGACTTGGTGTATGTATTGTTCCTTCAGAAGCAGTTGTGTAAATAGTTCTGCTTTTCAGTATGCCGTTTCCATCACCTATTATAGAAGGGAATACCCTGGTTTTTCTTGTTAGTCCTAATGCTATATTATTGTCATCATTCCCCATTTCCCATATTGTTGTAGAAGGCCACGTTATTCCATCATCTGAAAGCACTAGATGTACTCCATAGTTAAATTCAGAATCAGGAGGTGGGTTAGCTTTCCCTACCTGGTTGTTCAATGTGTATATCATCACGTATTTATTTAATGCCTCTGAAAATTTAACATCAGCTCCTGATCCTATAACCATTCTTTGATGGGTATCCGACGACCCACCCCAGTTAATGCCGTCTGATGACACCGCACGTGTAATCATATTGCCTCCAGAGGGTCCTGCCAAAGGCTCTGCACCATACATATAGTACATAATAAACTGGTCGTCTTTGTAAATTACACTTGGCATGCCAACACCATAATAGTTTTGCCCTATTACATTGTCAGGTGCTTTCAGAACAGGATAAGGTGCCGAATTACTTGGGTATTTGTTCCAATTTATTCCATTTGTTGATGTAGCAAGAAATATATTACTATCATTTTCAAGGGGAAGGTTTATTGTATGATTTGATTCATAAAACATATAGTAGGTTCCATTTTTATAAATAACACTAGGATCTGCTACATGTCGCTTTTCCCATGTAGTTTCTGAAGCAGTCAATACCTTCTGTACATTAACCCAGTTAAGTCGATCTGTGCTCTCTGCATACCATATCGTATCAGTGGGGTCGCCACGAGTCCACCACATTTTGTAAGTGCCATTTGATTCTATTATGTTATGTCCCCAGTCATATTTATTATCCGTTGGATTGCCATTAAGTGACATTCTACCAAGATCTTCACCGATAAATGCTCTTGTACTTGCCTTGAATGTCATCTCACCCAATGTGCTCATGTCATTGTCAAAAACACCGTCTGTATCTTCCCATACATAAAGTCTGTCTCTACCTACTCCACTTATAAAATTATCATCATACTGTATCGAAAAGCCAAGTTTGCCTTCTGCAACCAGTTTTGCTTTTAATGCATCTGTCGGCTCGCATTTTGCTTCATAGTATACGAATCCGTTTGAGTATGTTGAGTTGAAAGTCAAACTTTTCAATACCGCTGATCCACTTGATGCAGAACCGCCATAATTGACTGGATTCGAACTACCTCCGGGAAGCCATGGCGACAGGTTCATTGCGTATATTCCAGCGTTCGTTCTGGTTCCAATATTTCCAGGGGTTGTTGCCTTGCCGTCAAAGTCAAATACCAATCTTGCCCAGTCATCATTGCCTGCGTTTGACTTAGCAGGGTCTGTTGCCTTCAATGCTACATAAATGTATGTGTTGTCCCAGGTCATCTGAAAATAGTCAACAGTGGATGCTGTGCTTGGATGTATAGTCAAATAATTCTTGGCTATACTGCTCCACTCACTAATATTTCCGTCAATTGTCGGTGCTTGTAAGGTTTTGTATGCTGGAATTTCATCCGCAAATACACTTGTTGATGGTAAATAAACAAAACAACTTGCTAGCAGAAACGACACGATGGTTACGATGGAAATAGATTTCTTCAATTTTTTCATAAAATCACCTCTAACCTTTCAATAAATATTTTTCAACTCCCAGATCTCACAATCCAATTCTATTAATATGACTATATCACGGTTTTTATTAAATTTATTGCAATAATGATAAACCGTTTCACTAAACATCAATGACTAATGATGGGAAATATATAATTTCAGCGTATTAAACTGCAAGCTAAATAATATGAAATATTTATGATTATAAATAGTCTATTGTTTTGATATTATAAAAAGGATATATGATGCGAAACCATGGTTGCAGCTTGCCAGCGGGCTGTCATGTTCCCATAAGGTACCAGTCAAATCGGCCATTGCCAAAAAGTACTCCTCAATTTCACAAATCGACTTTCCGTGTAATCCATAGGTTGATAGTATGTCCAAACGGAGATACAAACCGAAAAATGCATTAGCAAAAGCAACTTGCGGGTAATTGTTACTATTTTTCCTTTTCGGTCCAAATTCATTAACTAAAATTCTCCACAATTTAGGATGAGTGATAGGAGTTGCTACTTTGAAAAAGAAAGCATAATACTGGCACACTTCAGTTGATTCATTTATTACCTCTATCACACCATTTTTTCGGATTGCACGATCAAAAAACAATGTCTTTGAATTTGAAAGGCCGAGAATCACTTTTCTAATTCTACATGCCTTATCAACTAGATTTTGATCAGAGTAAAGAATGCCTAAGGATTCCAATGCTCCTGCATAGAGCATATTGCTTGGAAAATTGATCCCGTCTGTAAGATCGTTGGCGTGTGACCACTCAACAAAAACCCAGCCTTCAAGATTTTCTAAAAGCTCTAATTCATTTTCATATTTAATAAAGTATTGTAGTAGCTTATCCATTTTAGACTTTAATTTTTTTATCAATTCATCATCGCCTGATCTGTCATGATACTCCTTGATTTGAAGTGCAAACCACAAAGACCAGTTCGGTATGAAATTCCCATCGTAATGGTCTGCGGGATAACACATTGGCAGCATGCCATCAGGTATAAAATCAAACTTTTCAGGAAGCATGTAATTTTCCAGGAAATTTCTTTCAATAACCGATTCTCCGGTTAGGCAAAATTCAGTTCTTGCCATGAAAAAGCTGTCACATAACCATCCTGCTCTTTCTCTTGAAGGGCAGTCCATATATATGTCTACAGAATTCTGCTTGAAAGTTTCCAGCCCTGACTCTATGATTTTTGTCATCTGCAAATTCATTTTATTGAATTCAATGTTTATTTCTATAGGAGAAGAATATTCGACAATTGCTATGGATTTTATATCGCATTCCCCGTCAATGCAAATTACTTTAATGTATTTTAGGGTATATGGTTCCATGGTCAATAACTCATAATTGCCTGGTTCCAATTCGTATTTTACTGCGTTGGCACATTGCAATCTTAGAAAATCAACGTCATTTTCGGTGATGATTTCGTCAAATACAAAGTATACCGTTGATCTACTATTGCATACTATTTTGCTTTCTATAAACCCTGTTTTGTTTCCGCTAAATTCCAAAGTCACGTAGCTATTATCAGAAACAACCATAGATTTATAACTGCTTTTGAAATTCACATTAAACGATTTATCGTAATTACTTGTTGACTCAAACTTTTGCAGCTCATCTGTTAGATGTATTTCCAGTTCATTTTCTTGATAACCTTTGAAGTTTTCTCCTATATTGGTTAACGATCTGTCTTTGATAATTACATTAGATTCCAAAGATTCTACAATTCCACAATCAATACATCTGACGGGATATGATTTCTGAAAAATAGGATATGTAACATTTCTATCTAGATATGATTTTTCGCAAAACTCAGCACAGCACTCACTACCAAATTTTATATCAATTTCTTTATGCCATAACATAGAGTTCTTTTCGTATCTGTAACACTCAGTAAAGGTACGTTGAAAGCTGTATCGCTGAACTCTCTGTATTTTTTCCTTTAGTATCTCAGCCAAAAAATCTGTTGATTTTTCTGATGTAAATTTAACAACATTTCCATCCGCAACTATTTCTGCCTGTAGAAAAGAGGGCTGATCTAACAAATAATAACTGTTAACATTATATCCTATTACTTCAATAGCAACTATAACAGGGCTTGATGTCGATAATGACTTAAAACTCCACTCATCTATTCGATAATATCCATGGGCCGCCCTTGCAGGGCCATATCCAAGAAATTCACCATTTGCAAATATCCTGTACGTTGAAGATGCCGTAATTCTTATTAAAAACGAACTGCAAGGCTCATAATCACTAACGTTGATTACTGTTCTAAATCCACAACACAAATTCATCTCTTTTTCTTTTTCATTAATCCAAATAGGTTTTGCTTTTATAAATTTATTCATTTACTTATCAATTCCCATCACTTAGCCAAGCCACTGACTTAACAGAGACTTTTTGCTGCAAGCTATCAGCTTAGGAACCTTATACTCCAGTTTGAATTATTTGTGGTTTTGGAAATTGGTAAATTGGATGCTCATTAATTCGCAATTCAATCAAACCAGGTGCAACAAGTCTTTCTATATTGCCTTTACTGTCTATTTTAATTCCAACTAAATCATTTGCCTTAATTTCGATTTTTGATTCTAGATGAGTAAACACGCACTCAAAATAATTTCCACTTGCCAAAACCGGTGACGGTGCCGTCAGTATAATTGAACCATCTTGCAGTATCGACCCGTATTGCACTCTGTTTGTTCTTATTTTGAATAAATCAAATAAATACAACAAATCAGAAGTTTCGGGGGTGCTATGATAAAAATCAATACCAGTAATTATACTTTTAAATAAAGATTTTACATCATTACCATCAAAATCGTATTTCATATCGCCTATAACTGTTATGCCCTTGTCCGTAAGTCTAATTCTTTCAATAAATGATAAAATGCTACTTTTGCAAAATTCAGGATTTACAATAATTACATAATTGTAATTTTGATTACCATATATTATACAATCTGATTCATTAACATAAACATTTCCGTTATCAATTTCATAACTTCCAACGAGATCGCAATTATATCCGGACTCCCATATATTTCTCGCTATTTCAAATGAATCCTTGAACCGGTTTTTATGTGCGTTCCACTCGCCCTTTCCGTCTTTGTTTACTAAAAAATTGCAGGCAGCAGGTATCCCCATTATTACTAAAATATCTGATGCGGCAGAACTTTTTTGGAAAGAATTTATAAGCGAAATCGCATCCTCTGCCTCAGAAACCTTTTCGAGAAGACCTGGATCCTTAAGTTGCATAACAATTCCAATTTCATTAATACATTCATAAGAAAGAGAAATAGTTCTTCCGCCGTATCGCACATTTCTATATATTTCCGAAATAAAAGTATCAATGCATAAAGTTGCCTCTGAATACCACATATTGTAAAATATGTTTGAATTAGCTTTATGGGCAAGAGCAAGCCTCACAGGATATATCATTATTTCATCAGTAAATCCATAGTCCCGGGGAACCTCCCACCAATTTATGCCGTTTTTCCAAACCTCAGGTGTATTCTGTGTTTCCTCGATTGCATACCATGTAGGATGAACTCCAACGAAAGAGTTTTCCCCAAACAGCCCCTTAACACTGTCATAAAAAAACGTTTCCACTCTTACTATTTCGCTACGAATAAATTCAAAATAGTAATTAATTGATTTAATCTGTTCTTTTGAATCATCTGAAGAGCCAATATAGCGGTTTAAATAATCCAGCAGCAAGTCGCGGCCATATTGTTTAGTGTATTTTTCTTGCATGCTCCAAGAGAAGTAAGGCGAATTATTCCAAACACTATATGTTGACGGTGAAAAATCAAATGATACATGCCAAGGATAACCCATTTCATCAAGTGCAATTCCTTCAAGAGGTATTGTGCTGTAGTATTTAAGGAGGTCATAGAAAAAATCATCGTTTTCTTTTGAAAAGACATCATTAAAATCAAACCATGATACCGCAATAGCAAACACGTTTTTGCATTTTGATGCGCCAGATTGAATTTTGAGCTCGACATCTTGCGAATTTTTGCGTAGCAAATCACAATCTGTTGTTATATCACATAATGTATCCGGCAAATAACCTTCTTTGGACTTTATATATGAATAAACTCTAAGGAGATCTTCTCCGGATTGTTTGTTGCCTAGGAATAATTCTCCACCGACACCACTTTCAATATTAAATAATGTATTTGCCGACCCATCTGAATCAATAATCAATTCCTTCCAGTATATGAAGCCAAGTCTCTGATTCGGAAATTGTTTGACAAAGACAGATTTTTCTGCTCTGAAGTCAATTTCGAAAACCATTTTACGACCTTTGGTGTGAATGAAATCACATGCTTTTTGGATTGCGTTATGCATTTTGGGCGATGTGATTCCTTCATGGCACCAGTGAGTTGTAACATATATAGTATCAAATGAACTTCTTTCTACTATATCATCAATTTCAGAAAAATATTTTTCAGATTCAATATGAGAGTCATCCCATTTCCAATACAAGATACTTGGATCATTCATGTTGTATAATTCCTTCCGGCTATTTTTTCCAGGTGCTTGTATCAATTCCGAATGAAGCTATCTGTTCGTCAATACCCTTTTTTAATTCCTTGTCATAGTTTTGCACAAATATTTCATCTGTAGACATCCCTTTAACCCACATTTCCAATTGTCTTGACATTCTGCTGCCTGATGAAACGGTAGGAGATGTAACCCAATAAGCTTTTGGGATTCTTGGAAAATCCTGCTCAAACCAGCCTTTAAGCTGAGGTGGTATTACAGTCCCCTTTATCGCACCAATGGACTCACCATTTTTCTCTAATACCATCTGGTTTAAATTCTCCGGTTTTGTTAAAAATTGGAAAAATTTTATTACAGCCTCTTGAGCCCCTTTTCCTTTTCGCTCAATAGTTGATTTCACAATATTGTATGACTCGGCTACAGGTGGTTGATATGGACCCTTAGCCCATTCTATATCTGCTGCGTATTTGGATGTTGTCGTTGTCGCAATTGGTGCAGGAAACATCCCATATTCAAATTTTCTCTTTGTATTTGCCTCTTCGGATGGTATTCGCCATAGTCCATCCTCCATCATCGCAACCTTTCCTTCAACCCACAACGCTTCATAATCAGTATTTTCTGCACCTTCTTGAAGAATCTTGGTATATTTGTATTTGATTTGTTTAAATAAGTCGAGAACGGCAGGATTGTTTGCCATGTAAAAATTACCCTCATATGTTGTACGCATCAATTCATCCGGCGTCATTATCCCATCATTATTATAATCCCATTTTGATTGAATATTTTTCGAATAAGTTGGTCCCAAGGAAAATTGTATATCCCATAATGCAACATTTATCTGTTTGTTTAAAGACCACGGACCTACTGCAATTTTTCCTGATTTATTGATTTTTTCGCTTATTATTTTAAACTCTTCCCACGTCTTAGGCGGTGTCAACGAAAGACTCTCGAAAATTTCTTTGTTATAGTAATAAGCTGTTGCAGTTCCTGGATACAACACTGTTGGTATTGCTACAATGTTTCCTTTAACATCAGTAGTCATTGGATCATTCCATATATAATCCGGAAACATGTCCTTCCACTTCGTATTGCCATTCACGAAAATATTGGGTTTTTCCAATTCTTCGTTTAATCGTACATACCAACCGCGGTCTGCAAACTCAGAACCATGCAACATTACAACATCCGGTGCTGCATTTGCAGAAAGCTGGGTAGTCATCCACTGCGACCAATTACCAACACTTATTTTTGTTCTATCCCATTCAATTTTTACGTTTGGATATATTTTCATGAACTCATCTGCTAGAATCTGAATAGATCGAAAAACGATAGGACTTTGATCAGTTGGAGTTTCATTTATGCTTGGTAGATAGTTGTTCATGTCGAGGCTTATTGTTATCGGCTTCCCGTCATTAATTTTTTCATTCGAACTGCTCTGTGAAGATTGCGACGGTGCTTTGGTTGGTTGACTACAGGCATTGAGGGTGGATGTTGCCATAATAATAGCAGCAATACACAATATGGATAGCCTTTTCTGTTTCATTTTCTTTTCCTCCGTATTTTCAATTGATAGTTAATAAACAAACTACTTGTAAATAATTGATAAGGGATGTATTAATATACCGGTATTTCAATATTGTTCTAAAGTTTCATTGCTGAACTTGTTAACCCTTCGATATAATATTTATTTGCAAAAACAAACAGAATTACCAAGGGAAATGATGATATGAGATATCCGGAAAATATAGCTGGATAATTAGATACAAATGCACTGACATAATTCATTAGAAGACCGGCAGAAATAGTAAATAATTCATCGCTCTTGATTGTGATCATCGGCCACAAGTAATCGTTCCAGACTCCATTTATCTGCATAATTGCCAATGTACCCATAATTGGAAGCGACAGTGGCAAACAGATTTTCAGGTAAACTGTAAATTCTTTTGCACCATCAATTCTAGCTGCTTCAAATACATCTTCCGGAATCCCTTCGAAAAATGTACGTAGTAAAAATATTCCAAAAACCGAACCCCCGATAATTATTGGCAAAATCAATATTGTATAATTATTCAATCCTACTATTGATTTGTAAATCATATAGCTTGGCACAAGTGTTAGTACTCCCGGAATCATCATTAAAGAAATCACCATGGTGTAAATAAGATTTTTGCCCAGAAATTTCATTCTGGCAAAGGTAAATGCTGATATTGAAGACAAAAACAGCATTCCGGCAGTGCCTATGCCAGCAACCAAAATAGTATTTATCATGTATCGGGCTACTTTCGGAAAAGCAACTGCTATATTTGACAAATACAGAGGCAACGTGGGGAACCATTGACTGTCCCTGAAAATATCCTCGCTTTTAAGAGCAGACCACATTGCCATTGCTAATGGGTAAACCATTAATATCAGTAAAATGATCATTGATAGATTAACTGTGAAATTTGAAAATGATTTATTGGTCTTCTGTTTTATATAATTATTAGTCATATTACCATCCTTAATGTTTTACGTCTTGTTTCCGGCAAATTTAAAAGACAATATTGTAAGTACAAGAATCGCAAAAAAGAGCACGGTTCCAATTGCACTTGCATAACCCATCCTTCCGGAATCAAAAGCCTGAGTAAACATATAATATCCAGGTACCATTGTAGAATAACCTGGACCACCTTTTGTTAAGATAACCTGAACCGAATAGTCTTGAAATCCACCTATGATACCAAATATCAGAAAATATCTGAATTGTCCCATTAACATTGGAATATCTATTGAAATAATTCTCCTAATAGTTGAAGCACCATCAAGACGGGAGCACTCAATAAGTTCAGTTGAAATGTTCATCATTCCTGACATATATATAAGAACTGAAGTTCCACCAATCCAGGGAAACCCGAGAAATATTATTGCAATAATAACTGTTTTGGGGTCACCAAGCCAATTTATGACCATTTCGTCATTAAATACATTCAATGCACGTAGCAAAGCCGTGAGCAATCCATTATTCGGGTCATAAATATATTTCCAAATCAGTGTGTAAACAACCCCTGGTGCAACCATCGGCAACAGAACCAGGATACGATACCAGTACTGTGCTTTCTTCGATGAAATAAAAAATATCATTTCAGCGATAATAAATGGGATTATTATACTGATTGCAAGTCTGGGAATCATCAGTTTCAACATAACACTCAAAGAATCGATAAAAACATCGTCACGAAACAATTCAGCAAAATTAGCTATTCCAATAAATTCTTTATGCCCAATACTATCCCAGTTGAACATTGAATGATAAAGCCCGCTGAAGGCAGGATAATAAGAAAAAAGTAAAAGACCGATAATTAATGGAGAAAGAAATAAATATGCTATTCGTGATTTATATAATTTTTTTAGTGTTGAACTGTTTGTTATCATCATTTATCTCCATTCAAAATATTCCATCGTTAGTATCATCATTCGCATCACCAATTGAATCAACAACATCCAATACTATCGTTTTTCGTGCCGGAACTGAAATGAATATCGAATTATCATCATCATATATTTCTAATTTTATCGGTTTGGCCTTAACAAATTCTGACGAAAGATAAGGAATATATTGAAATGTCGCCTCTCCATTTGAATCAGTCAGCAGTTTCGAATTTTTAAAACTGCCACCACCTTTTGGTATGGCAATTAATTTATGATTTTGTATATATTTATTCCTGAATGAGAGTCTTACTTTGATCTGCACAACACTTTTTCCATCAGCAACAATATTATCGGAAGGAGTAATTGATACAACTTCAACATCATATGCCTTTGATATTGCATAATCAATTAAGTAAAGACTCGTCAACAGAAGAATCAGAATCATTGAAACAACAGCCCTTGATGACATTTTTCTAATTATTTTCACAATTTTCTCCTTCATCGACAAAATTATCTTTATCCATTGAATAAAACACTACCCGCAGTAAAAACAGATTGTTTTCATCAAGACTTGCATTGTCGTCACTATTCTTAGCATTCTTAGCATTTTTAACATTTGTGGCTTTTTTGATTATCATACAAGAACCCGACTCAGCTTTTTCTATTTCATATCTGATCCATGAAATTCCGCTCCAGATTTTTCTGTATATGGTGTGAATCTCTTTGCAGTTTAAGAAATCCACTTTAATGTTTTCCGGAATGTTGTCTATACACCTTAGAGGTTTACCCTCTTTATCTAAAAAATACATTTCAACAATTGAAGTATCTTCCGGGACTGAAATTGAAACTGATTCCAATTCATCGATGTATATTGACAGATTTGTGTTGTCCTTATGATTACGATAGTTCGTCTTCCATTTATATATTGCAATATCATTTGATTCCAATTCAATTGATAATCCTGATTGAATTTGGAGTGATTCACAATTAATCAAAGGCTCCTTGCAATATATTTTTTGTATTTCGATTTGATTGTTATTCATCCAGTCATCGAGCTTAATATAGGTCTGTTGCTTGAAGTTCGTAGGATTGATTACAGTAATGTATCCTTCCAAAGCGTTGCTATTGCTATATCCATATACTTCTCCTAAGCTTGGATTTCCTAATATGCTGTTTGTTTTCATTGATTTTCGGCTTATTTCATCAAGTATGTTTTCGCACCATTTAAGATAACTTACGTCTCCGGAGTTAATCTGATGAATATCGCCATAAAACTGCATTTTGCCAGTTCCTCTTACAACATTGAGAATCAGATTATCATACATTCCTCTCTTAACCAGTCCATATATGGTACCTGTATTGGCTACCATTGACCCATGATCATCAATAAATTCATTCGGGAAAAGTGATTTGGAGAATTGCGATATCATTGCATCTGTATAATAAACAATTGATTTTTCCAAGCTGTTGGCAGAAATATCAGATGGCCTTGGATCTCCACAGTAAACATAATCAATATAGAAGCACCACCAAGGTGATACAGCATATCCCTCTGTTCTTTCGTACACCCGACCAATCCACTCAATATCTGTAGTAAAGCCATTGTATGCCAGAATTTTCATTTCAGGGTCTGCTTGTCTTATCCTGTTAATCATTTTAATAAAAAAATCAATTGCAGGCTCCTTTGATTCTATCTTGACTAAAGAATGATTGTGATGTGTCGGGCATTCACAGTCAAAATGTGCAAAATCAAATTTAATCATTTTTATATTGCAGTCTTTGATTTGAGTATTTATACCGTCTTCAAGAAGTTTTTGTACATATGGCTGTGAAAAACACATCTGGTGCTCATCAGTCGAATTTCTCAACATATTTTTATCTGTTATATTAATCTTCGTGTTGCAAAAATTAACGTCAAACCACAACCCAAAATCGATTTGATTCTTTTTCATTCTATCAAGTAATGGGATTATCCCATCAGGAAATCCGCCCGAGTTAAATTTAGTGTATGGGTAACCAAACTCATACCAAAATGCATCCATTAAATAATAATCAAACTTAAATCCATTTTCTTTAATTTTTGTTAGTTCTGAAAGCACTCCATCAACCATATCGTATTCAAGATTTTTGTTATCTGAAATTTCGTCATGTAAGCCCCAGTCACAATAAATCTTCAAAGGTTGTTTTCTTATCGTTGTCATCGCTCTTATGTAATTAATGAAGCTTTTTGCTAATGTTCCAGATGAATTAAGTCCGAAAACAACTGTGTAACAACTAAATTTGCTTTCTCCTTCAACGTTTATATACGGTGATTGTTTCAAAAAAATCATATTTTCAGAAATGTAGTTATTCGAGGCAGGGAATTCTATACCGACAAAAAGTTTGTCACCACAAAAAACAGGCTGTCCCTCGCCACCTCGTGATAGTTCTATCGGACAAGAGCTTTTTTCTGTATAAATATCTCTTATCTTTCCAGCTCTGTTCGTGGTAATGCTGATATTCTTGAATAAAAACGTTTTAATAACTTCGTATTTTATAGCGACTTTGAATATTTCACAACTATATTCAAATATCGCGGATGTTCCTTTTGATTCAGAATCCGTGCAAGAAAATATATTAAGCACACAATTATTCGCCTTAAAAACTTCTAACTTTCTGTCTATGACCAGTTGAATTTCAAAATCACTGAAGGACGAAAATGTTAGTGCGTCATCAGTCATTTTATTGATAATTGTTTTAGTTAGTACGTTATTTTTTGCATATTCAAAGTGTACAGCCATATTATCATTTTCTATGTAGCAATTGTTATTTGGCATTAATACATCCATCACTTTCATAAATCATTTGCATGAATCCCTGATTTTTAATTTCGCAGGAATTTCAACCCTTATTTGGATTGATCTCTTTGTTTTTATCCTGTCGATAAGTATTTTCACAGCCATTCTGCCGATTTCTTCCTTGTAAATTTTTACTGTAGTAAGTGCTACTGATGAGTATGCGGCCATATTTATGTCGTCATGTCCAATTATTGAAACATCTTCAGGTACCTTATATCCATTGTCATTTAAAGCTTTTATGCAGCCAATTGCCATTTCGTCATTCCATGCCATAATTGCTTTGGGAGGAGTTGTTGAAGAAAGCATTTCACATACTCTTCTATAAGCGTTATCTACACTGTATGCACAATTAATAATCCACTTATCATTCCACTCCAGCTTGTTTTCATAAAAATATTTTCTACACGTTTTCAACCGGCTATCACTATTGCCTGTAAGCATTCCAATCTGAGTAAACCCATTATCTTTAAAATGCTTCAAACCGACAACTATGGACTTTGATAAATCTGTGCCTACAAAATCTGATTTATCGTCGAAATAACCATCTAAGACAACAACATTCTTAACCTTTTGCTTTATATGTTCAATCAATCTTTTGTCCTGAATATTACCTAGTATTATAACTCCATCAAGTACTGGAACACCATTTGCACGCTTATTGAAATAATTATTCGCTAGTTCGTCAATATTAATTGCTGTTGTTAATTCACATGGGAATCTCTGTATTTCTTCCATTATTCCATCAATAACATGAGAGAAAAATGGATGTCCGTGTTTGCCGTAAGATGCAAATGTAATATATCCTATTTTATACTTTTCCTCAGCAGCAACATCTGTTTTTTTTGATAGTAGCCTTGCATTGGCATTTGGAACATACCCCATTTCTTCAACTGCATTCAATACTTTTTCGCGAGTTGATTTAGGAATTTTAAGGCTAGGGTCACCATTAATAATTCTCGAAATAAGTGTTTTAGATACCTTGCAATATTCCGCAATGTCCTGCATTTTGATCTTCATATTTTATAAACCTTCATTAAATTTGCTCATAACCATGCCTGCTATTTATATGATAGCAGGCATGGTTATGAATGATCGTTATTATCTGCAGAGTAATCGTTTTTTTCTACTTATAATTATACTTGATATTGCAATGAAAATCATCAGAAGATAAATAATAGCGTTCGAATCTCCACTAGTAGGAGAGCCATTATCATCAGGCGCATTTGTTGGTGTTGCATTTACACCTGATGTCATATTAACCTCAATAAGATCAAATACTCCAGCAACTGCGTCATCCGAATTTAGTCCTATTACTTGAAATGCATATGTCTTACCATCATCAAGTGAAAATATTTCATCATTAAGTGTATCGATGTTTTCTTGTGTTCTGACAAATGTATATGTCTTTTCATCTCCGCTTCCTGTAACTTCAAATATATTTATATTGTAATAACTTGCCGCCAGTACTTTTGTCCATGATATTTTGGTCATATAGCTTCCAAATTCATCTTTGCTAGTATCGGAAGAAGTTGGTTTTGCAAGACCTGGTGTTGCCTCAATAGGCTTAATCGTCATATCGGTATCTATTCCCAAGTCTACAAGTTTTACATCTCCAAATTTATTAACCTTTTGAAATGCCAATCCGTCATCGCAACTCCAATATATTTCTCCTGTGCGTCCTGATCCATCTGTATTGTCTGTATAGCATAAATCAACGCCGATTACTTTATCAATTGTCGGAACAAATCCGGCAGACCATTTTATAAATGATTCAAATATGTACCCGTCAGCAGTTGTTTTTGCTTTTAGTGTAGTTGATGGTTGAATATAACTTCCACCCCCCAGATTTCCACTAAAATCTTTAGATCCACTGATAAACCACTGTCCAACAACATGACCAGCAAATCCCTGATCAGCAATTGTGTGTGTATTCTCCAGATCCAAGTAGTAAGAAAGTGCATCGGTTAAATAAAGTGAATTTCTCTCTGGGCTTCCATTGACTGTAACAAAAGGGGTTGAATCTTTGACTTCTGTCCAAAAGTACATACCTAATTCATCCCACATCATTCGAAATTTAACATCCTCGGTTATTGCAGGTTTTCCTGTAGCATAAACCATTTTTCTGGTCAAACTGTATTCAGGAACAAGATCCCATGCATCTTCTTTAACTAAATCAACTCGAGCTGTGCCTTTGGCTGCATTACCTGATTTGATTCTAAAAACTTCATCACCAAGAGAAACTGTACCCATTCCTGAATTTGTTGTTCCTTGATTGTTTAGACTACCAAATAAACGTATGTTATTTGCAGTATTTCTTGTATTCCAATCTGTTCCATCGTGATAGATCAAGTCTACACCCATTTGAGCACCGGTGACTAGGAGAGATTGTAGTGACGATGGCAAAACTGCTTTTATGCAAACGTAATATTTTTGGTCTGCATCAACATATCTTGCATTCCATATACAGCCAGCCCCTAAAGTTAATGAGCCACCTTGTGGTTGAAACCCACCGCCTCCTCCAGGAATCCATCCTTGTCCGGGAATGTCAAAATTTCCGGGGTAAATTCCTGCATTTGCTCCATATTCCTCATTTTTCGGCGAAAGTATGAGGCTAAGTGTATCCTGTGAGTTTTTTGTTGTATCACTAATTTCAAGGTAAAAATAGAGTGCTGTCGAATCCCACATCATCTTAACATTTCCAGTTGATGTTGTTGATCCATTTACAATAGTTGTTATTGGATAAGATGTTACTCCTTCCCACTGCTCAGTCGGTAATGTAAGATTTGCTACTTGATCCTGAGTAAATAATGCTGCACTTGCTTTGGGAATTACATTTGATGCGACCCCTTCTACAAATACTATACCACCAATTAGTGAAAGACACATAGCTATTGTAACAAAAAAAGAAATGATTTTTTTCATATTTTCCCCTCCGTTTATAAAATATATTTCTATCAGAAATATTTGATAGCCCTTATAACGATACGTATTTTTTATTTAATCAGTTTTATATCACCTAAAACATCAGACCAGCGAAATGCATTCCCTGTGCGATCGTTCCAAACAACCATGCTATCGCGATCTCCGGAACCTTTATCATCATTGATTTGCATGTCAACACCGATAACCCTATTATCCGAAACCAAACCTTTTACCAATGGGTGCCAGGGAAGCTTTATCTCTACAATATATCCCCCGCTTACCATTTTTACTGATTTTTGAATTCCAGTGAAATCATCAGTAATATCGACATCTTGTGATCCTTTTACAAGAAATTCTCCATTAACACATACCGACATCAAATACTGTTTTGGTGTCCATAACGATGGAATTGTCTTGTGGTCATTTGGTACATCGACAAATACATCTACACTGTCCCTCCGCCACATGTCGCCAAGACCGCCTTTGTAACTATAACTAATCTTAAGATCTTTAACTTGAATTAGGGCATACAGGAAATTGTTGTCCCATAATAACTTTGCCGTTCCATTTGTTGCCGTTGGAACAAGTCCCCAATTTGATACTTGTCTTTGTATTTTTAATTCACTAGCCGAATTCCACATTGAGTCAATGTTCCCATCTATTTTAGGAGATGTATTGGTAAATTTGGCTGATGAGCTTTGTTTGGTTAGTTTAATAGTATTATCTTTATAAAGTAATAAGTTTGAACTGCTTGTTACCTTTTGATTTGGTAAAACAATTGGTTTGTTTGTATACATTTTAGGGTTGACCGCTACTATATGACCATTCCATGTAGTGTAATTTGTTTTCCAGTCGCTTCCTAAAGGAGCTAACTCGCCTTCCATATATGTAACATACATTGTAGGTGTATCCACTATTCCTTGAGGATTGGTTACAAAATCGGGGTAACCACGTATTTTGCTTTTATTTGAACTAAATACGTTAGGATTTTTTGAACCAGATTCTACTGTTTTATATGGCCATGTTATTCCGTCATTTGATTCCATATAAAATACTTTCTCATCTCTTGTCAATGATTTATCCCAATTTGAAGGGTCAACTGAATAGAGCATCATGTATTTCTTTGTTAAAGAGTTGTATTTTACTCCTACAGCAGCACGATCAAATACTCTTGGATGGGACTCATATTTACCAAAATTTATCCCATCTGTCGATGTGGCAACCTTCATCCCGTCTCCATTAATTGCGTCAGTATAATACAATACATATTTACCATCTTTGTAAAAAGCAGTAGGTTGACCTATTCCGTATTTACGCTTATTCATACTATCACTTGGCTGCTTAATAATCGGAACCGGATTTGCATTATTAGGATATAGAGTAAACTTAATCCCATCAGTTGAAGTGGCAAGAAACACATTGTTATCATATTCGCCGTAATTAGTCTCGTTTGTCGCAGGAGCTTCAAAATACATATGATATTTTGAATTTGCATAAACGACTGTTGGACGAGCAATATGCATCTTGATCCAAGTAGAGTCTTTGTCAATTTTCAGAATTCTCTGCTCTTTACTCCAATTTTTAAGGTCTTTACTTTCTGCGTACCATATGGTGTCGTGAGGAGATTGCCTAGTCCACCACATTTTGTAGGTATCACCCATCTTCATAACCGAGAAAGCCCAGTCATAATTGATATCATCAGGGTATGAATTAAGTTGCATTGCTCCTAAATCTTGTATCATAAATTTGTCTCCAGCCCAGTTTGTATTGTATTGAGAGGATGGATTTGTTGATAATCCGGCAGTTGATTTAGTTGAACTGTCTGACGAGGAAATTGAATTCATACTTTCCACCGATGTAATAACTCCAGATACATTTTCTGACAACATATCCGAAGAGTAGATGCTGCTATCAGAAATATTTTCACTACTGGTAGAGCTTGTAGAATTCAACGATTCAAATACAGAAGAGTTTTGTATGCCCGTTTTACACGAAGATAGTATTAAAGACAAAACGGTAAACAACATGGCGATTTTTAGTGATTTTTTCATTTTATTCTCCCTTTCTTTGACAATATGCAATTCACATGCTAATTTATTTAGAATTTTATGTGATTTGTATGTCTATGTTATATATTTTAGCATCGTTTCCACCTATGTGTTACTAATTTATGGTTTACCGTTTTACCTATTTATTTAGTTTCATTTTGCCCAGCACATCAGTATAACGAAAAGCATTTCCAGTATGATCATTCCATGCTAGCATTGCTTCCCTATTGTTCAAGCCCATGTCATCATTGATCTGGATGTCAAACCCGATTGTCTTGTTCTGAAGAATTTGTGCTTTAACAAGATAGTGCCACGGCATTAAAACTTCAACAACATATCCTCCCGGTATGAATTTAACAGCCTTTGAAATCCCTGCGAAATCATCTGTTATATCTACGTCGTGCGAACCTTTTACAATAAACTCTCCATTCGCACAAACTGACATTAAATACTGTTTAGGCCCCCACACCGTTGGTGTTGTTGGTGAATAGTTTGGAACATCAATTATTATATCGACACTATCCCTTCTCCACATATCGCCTAACCCACCTTTATACCCGTAACTTATTTTTTTATCTTTGATCTCAATATATGCATACAAATTATCTTTGTCCCAAAGGATTCTTGCTTTCCCATTCGTACTCGTCAAATTGCTACCCCAGTCATAGATTGATCTTTTTATAATCAATTCTGTAGAAGTATCGTAACCCGAATCTTTGTTACCATCTATTTTGGGAATTGTATTTGTAAACTTAGCATTTGTTGATTGTCTGCCTAAAGTAGTGGGCATATCATTGTATTGTAAAATCGAAGAAGACGTTTGAATTTTACCATTTGGGAGAACAATTTCTTTTTTTGCGAATTCCTTAGGATTTACCGCAGAAATATGTCCATCCCATGTTCTGTACTCTGCTCTCCAGTCGCTAGTTTTTGAAATTTTTCCTTGCATATATGTTATATAGAATGTCTCTGTTGTTATATGCCCTTGTTCATTAGTTACGAATTCTGGAAAAGCATATTGATGTCCCTTGTTATTTGTTACCTTAACCGAGGACATAGCAGCTTTTGATGTTGATTGATATGGCCAGTTAAGAGGGTCGCTAGACTCCATAATATAATAATTCCCATAATCAGCTGGCTTGTTTCTGTAATCGAAAATCATTACATATTTATTAGTTACGGCGTTATATTTCACTCCGGAACCATTTATCATACCAAGATTTTTATGATTAAGAGGATTGCCAAAATTCTTTCCGTCGTTTGAAGTTGCAACCATTACTTGATTTTTGCCTTCCATAACGTAGCAATAGTAAACATAGTATACTCCGTCCTTATAAAATGCAGAAGGCTGCCCTACTCCATAATATCTTTTACCCATTAGGTTTTTAGGCTGCCTAATTACTGGTTCTGGATTAGTGTTGTTTGGATATAGTGTCCAATCAAGACCATTTTTTGATGTAGCAAGAAATACATTGTTGTCTGTTTCGATATTTACACCGTTTTCAATTTCATTAGTTGCAGGCCCCTCAAAATACATGTGATATGTACCATTAACTTTGATAACTGAAGGTTTTGCAATCATCCACTTCAGCCATTCATATTCTTTGACTATGGGAGAAGAAATTGTGAGAACTCTCTTTTCATTATACCAGTTTTTAAAATCTATGCTCTCTGCATACCAAATCGCATCATACTGTGAAGGTCTTACCCACCACATTTTGTAAATATTACCCTCTTTAATAACACTAAAGCCCCAATCATACAAATAATCACTTGGAAAAGATTTCATTTGCATTGCTCCAAGATCAGTGTATGTATAATTACCCCCTGCATAATCTTTTTTTATTGTTGTTGTGCTTGTCTGTGAACTTATAATTGAGCTTGATATAGAATCAGTCGAATTAATCGAACTGTTGTTTTCAGAACCATTGGCTATCGAAGTAGAAGCATTATCATTAATTTCACTAGGTATCTTACTCTCGGATATTTGACTGCCAATATCACTTTTTGATTCGTTTTCTTTGCTTGTATTGCTTGGTTTGTAGCATGAAGACATAATCATCGATAGGGCAACAATAGTTATTGCCAAGACTTTTTTGTTAATTCTCATTTTAATTCACCCCGCTGTTTAATACAAATCATATTCTTTAACAACCACAAAGCACCTACCATTTTTTACTGTTTTCTCGATTTTTTGAAAATATTTTTGGAAATAAAAAAAGCCCCAAATGCAATTATATCAGCGTTTGAGGCTCTTGTTTTGGAGGCACCATCCAGATGGTTGATTAGCCTGAATCTTCAGCTTTATTAATTGCCAAATTTAGGATTCAGGCAGTTCAAATCTGGGGGCCTCCGTAAAATTGCGTAAAAAAACATCCGGTATAAGCGGATGTTTTTTGGAGGCACCATCCAGATTTGAACTGGAGGATAAAGGTTTTGCAGACCTTATATCTCATTCCTGCAACCGCCTGCTATCATTGCATTACAGCCACTATAAAAATCGTCGATATTACATCGGTATTACAATGTCTAAGGGCAGAGGTTTACGGATAATTTATGGAATGGTGCTTGTATTTTAAAGATTTTATAAACCTAATCACAAGACCGCAGGCAGCAACATCTATAAAGACCTGCTGCCGGCAGTCCTGCAAATGGTTTAATTATTAAGTCGTCTGTTATGCACAATACCAATACACTCGGATTTGAACTATGAGACGTTTTAATTATAGTACTTTCTAACTCATCAAACGGCCGGTAACTAATCGGCACCACGGGAATCGCACCCCTGCGAGGATCTCTCGTAGCTCCCCTCATTGCCTGCGACGGCATAGAAATTCTTCGGATTCAACAAAATAACGCTGTGCGTTTTTCTGAAGAACCAGAAGAGCTCTTTACGCTCGGACTGTGACTGGGAAGGAGTATCATTATTTCTTTTGCCTGTCATCGCCGTATCGGAGTCACCCGATAGTTATAACTAAAAGTTGTTCGCTCTTTCATTGATTGGGTTTTAGAGCCATCCAAAGAAGTCTTGGCGCAATCGTTAACGTGGCTTATTCATGTGCAATAGCAAAAGGAATGTGCTTGATGAATTTTTATTCAGTTTTCAAGTTTCAATTCGAAAGGATTTTAAATTCATATAATTACCAGGGGGGACCCCGTGATGAATTTATTTATCCTTTCATTATTGTATTGTTTACTCTTTTTTTTAATGTCCCACTTTTTTTTAATATTTCTTTAAATATTTTTTTCTGCTTCTAAAAATCGCCATTTATTGTTGTTCAAATTTGCATAAGAACCGCCGGTATGAGACGATAATTTCCTATCGCTTTTAACTTTGTAAGATAAAATCAGTTTGAAAAATTAGATTTTTGTGGCAAGTAAATCAAGAAGAGCCTTACTAATTAATCGCTACATTTTTTTGAAATTTTAATTTCTTCCTTAAAATTTTGAAATAAGACTTTCGATGCATTAAAAAGAGCACTAGAAGAAGCTTAAAAAAACTGCTTGTCATGCTCCTAGCGTTGAAGTCCGCGTATTAAAGTCAAATTATAATAATTTCCGGTGGCTTATCCAGCTTGATTTTATATTCACCATGATTATTCTCTATCTCTATTTTAATAATTCCAAAAGGTGTTGGATAAGTCGCTTTAGCATATTTTAATTCTCCCAAATCAGGTGTGATTTTTACTTTTTTGCAACCAGCTTCTAAAATTTCTATTCCTATTACTTTTTCCATCAAAAAAGGAACAACTCCGCTTGACCAGCCATGGCATAGGCTGTGACGGAAGCCCTTGTAGCAATATGCACCATAATCTCCATGAATATCTTTCTCACCTTCTTTGGGCAATTCATCAATTCTACTGCTGCCATCAAGCCACTCTATGTCAAAGTCCTCCCAAAAACTGGTAGCTCCCCTTTGAAGCATTCCTCCATAATATTCCTTCATCATATCTATAGCAGTTTGAACATTGCCACCCATAGCTACCGCTTTTAAAGTGTAATAACTTAAAAATGTAGTCATGCCCTTGGCACCACCTACTGTTAAAAACTCATATGCAGATGCTGCAGAAGTTTCGCCTGAAAGCACCTTAAATGCAAGAGCCTGCTTATATTGCTTTACATCAGAACTCTTTTTTCTAAGCTTGCCGAGTAGATCATCACATATATCAAGTTCTGAATTACAAATATCTAGTAATTTCCTGGCGTTTTCTATTGCTATAATAAATAACGCCATTACCCCTGCCTTTGCATCCTCTTTTTCATTTGTTGCCCAATCCAAAAAATACTGTGTTAAATGGCATGTTCCATCTTCGTCCACTAATTCGTCAAATTGTCTGACAAGTTTCTCTAAATAGTCACCCTGTTCCCCTATATAGCCTGTATTTTCATTTTGCATATAATAGTCATACAAAATACAAATCCACCACAAAGAATAGGTAGGCATATTATTCATATACAAAGGCAAAGGTGCTTGCTCCTTCGCAAAAGTCAAAGCTTCCTCTATACATTCATCACTGCCAAAAACGCTTCTTATTGTTAGCATTTCGGGATGGGTATCGCCAATCCATACTAATCTGTCTCTTTTAATGCCATCCCACAACATGTTTTGCATATTGAGGTGACAAGTATAACGAGCTACATCAAATATTTGATTGACTAACACATCATCACACTCAAAAGTACCTTTGTACTCCAAATTGCGATAAACACTTGCGGCATAAATGCTTTTTATTGATATATCCCCACCCGACAAATTATCAACCCTTAAAAAGCGAAAACCACTTTGCATAAATTCCATATCGGAATAATTAACCAATTTGGTATGTATATCTCTTAAGCTATGGTCATTACTTGCACCTTTTTCGCCGATTTCTGCACAACACTCTGCTACACTTTCTCCAAGCCTAAGCCGAACTGAGCCGTTCTCATTTGAAATAAATGTCAAAATGCGAACACCCCCGCAAATTTCTTTACCAAAATCCAAAACAATACTACTATCTTTTTTCATCAATGTTAGATGACCCTCGTTTAAGCCAATCTGCATTGGTTTTGTACATAGTAAAGCTGGACAATTTCTAGCATTTTCACTATATACTATTCTTGAAGGCAAAATAAAATCCTTAACTGTTTTCCCCATGTCAATACCTCTAATTTTGTAGAATTTATTAATATTATACTGAATTTTTTCATTAAACAAGCCAATTAAGTCTGTAACACTGCGATGCAATGTCACAAACTTTTTAATCAAAATATAAAAAAATGATAAGTTCAATATAATTAGATTTAATTAATATTATATGATAAGAGATAACCCCAAAATATGTTTTTTAACTGCTAATAAGGAGCTAACAGAAATTTTACCTGTTCCGTTAATATCCCCCGCTTCACTAAAAACTCCTGAAAGTTGATTTATATTTAGTAAATGTGATTTTAAATTTACTAAATCAAGAGTATCAATTATTCCATCCCCGGTAACATCACCGTATTTTATGTAGCTAAAGTTTACAGTCGAAGAAGTATTATTTGAAACATCTGTTACGACAAGTGTGAAATCCCCGGTTTCGTCAATGCTTGCGCCACTAATAAATCCATTGCCATTAAGTGTAGCTGTGCCTTTATTAAACGTAATGATTGTTACTGCTTGTCTGCTGTTATAAACAACGCCCTCACTTACCCCATAAACCTTTGGTGCCGAAGTATCAATTATTGTAAAATCAATCTCCAGTAAGTTGCTAACTTCATCTACTAGGATTAATTGGTAATTTCCTGTTTGGTTGATAATTCCACCGCTTAAAAAACTGTTCCCGTTTAGCGTTGATGTACCTTCGCTAAAAGTGATTGATAAAGCACCTTTAGCAAGGTCATAGACTTCTCCGTCGGTAATACCATTAACAACTCCTTGGTAAGTCCAAGGAATAAGAGCAATATCCCATCTAGTATTGGTTGAAGTGTTAGCAGTAATTAACGTTCCCTCTGTTGCTCCAGTACATTTAATGTAAGTGCTTGAACCAAGTTTACTTACAATCTGAATGTACGTGCTGCTTTCACTGATTGTAAAATTCATATTATTTGCATTGGTATAGGTGGTCTGAATTATTTGACTATTTGTAGCATTCAATGTGCTGTTTACTTTAAGTGCATATCCAGTGGCTCTATTCACTATCTTGAAAGTATTGGCATCGGTGGTCTCGATTATCTGCCACTGCTGGCTGCTTGCACCCGAATAGGTTACGTTCTTTACAACTCCGTTATTTCCAGTATTGGTTGCATCCATTACTAATGACGAATTGGAGTCATAAGTTATTTTATAATATTTCGTAGAATCAAACCGGGTAACCGTAATGACACAATTTGCCATTAGGCCTCCGTCGGCAGTTGAGGCGGTGATTGTTGCTGTTCCAACTCCTATGCCTGTTACCAAACCGGTTGCACTGACTGTTGCTACAGAAGGGTTATTGGATGTCCAAACAACAGTTTTATTTGTGGCATTTGCCGGCGTAACTGTTTCGGTCAATTGGCTGCTTACCTGCCTGCCTATTGATAATGCTGATTTATCCAATGTAATCCCCGTTACGCCAACTTTCGTATTGTCTACAAAAATCTCATCAATATAAATTTCTCTTGCATATAAAACCGTGTTGCTCCCATTGTACTCATAAAAATTATAGTTCCAGATATCGAATTTAAATATGGCATAGACAGGGTTGGGAAACAGTGCATTATAATCAGATGTTCCGACAGTATATTCTGAATACTTCCAAGAGTTTGCTGGAACATTGATAACAACATTATTATTAAAGACAACATCAGTTGCGTTCGCAGAATTATTATAGAGCCAGAAGGACACTTTGCTGCCTGAAGAAATATCAAATACCCTTTGTGCTGTTTCTCCGGGATTCACTAGTTTCAAATTTGGCCAGTTCGCCTCTGTACCCATTGGCACATTAACCCTCAGCGAACCATAAGATGCACTGCGTTTATATGAGGGATTGGTATTGAATGTCGCACTGATATTCCCCTGACCGAAAGATACCTCATTCATACAGGACCTTCCGTCAAAGCTTTCTATCATCTTGTTCGTATCTAATTGCTTAGTCTGTACGTTGATTTCATCAATATAAATTTCTCTTTCATATAAAACTGTATTTGAGCCATTGTATTCATGATAATTGTAATTCCAAATGTCGAATTTGAACTTCGCATTATACGTATCAGGGAATGCATTGTTGAAATCTGCCGTTCCTTTTATAAACTCTGAATATTTCCATGAATTTGCCGGAACATTGATAATCACCCCGTCATTGAATACAACATCTGTTGCATTGGCTGTATTATTATAAAGCCAATATGACACCTTGTCCGCCGAAGAAATATTAAACACTCTTGGCGTAGTCTCTCCGGGATTTATAAGCTTTATATTTGGCCAGGTCACCTCGTTTCCCCTAGGAACAAAAACTTTTAAGGATCCAAAGGATGAGTTTTTGGTGTATGCTGAATTAGAATTAAAGGTTACATTGATATTCCCCTGGCCGAACAACACTCCGGAAATGCAAGTTGAACTGTCGAAGTTCTCTATTGATGTTTTCTTTACTGTAACATCAAAATACGCTGTTTTTGATTGATGGGTGACGGTTATTTTTTGATATCCTGATAAATTGCTGTTATAGCCGCTTACCATAGCCAATGCAACAGGGATATCGCAGGTGGTTCCGTCTTCATAGCTCGATGTAATCACCGCTCCGGTTAAGTCCAGTGCCTGACCCGGTGAATAAACATTCTTTGATGGCGGTGTTTTCATGGAAATACTGCTGACCGGATTTGAAACGACATAAAGTCTGCCTTCACCCGCTGCAAAGCTGCTTGAAAAATTCCCTGTGGAAGATGAGTAATTGGTTGAAATCTCAGCACCTGTGGTCTTGGACAGTTCATTTACATAAGATGGCTTATTGCTCAAATTAAATGTAATCGTTCTTGAATTGGTATAATCTCTATTCACCACCATGATATATTTTTTATCACCGATATTTTCAAATACTCCTATGACAGCTGGCACCGTGGTGGTTGGTTTGAAATTATAATTAGACGGCAGCTGCACTGTTCCGCTTGGAATGGCACTTCCCGTATGATACACCTCTTTTGATTTTAAGTTGTTCAAAGTGGGTCCCAGGTAATTCAACTGGGAATTTACGCTTTGCGCGGCATTGTATAAGGCTGTGTTTTTTGTCCCATCGGTTTTTATTAATCCATTCAACATATTTGACGCAGGGTCGGGTGACCAGTAGAGGAAATAATTGATCCCCTTGCATCCATAGGCAATATTAGTAAACACCTGATAGAATAATTCGCTCTGTGTCGGTTGTCTAAGACATCCCGGAGAGGTACCCGGCTGTTCGAAAGATTGGATGTATGACCAAAACGGTATTCCTGCAGCCAGGCTCTGTGTTCTCATTGTTTCAAGTTCTGAATAATATGTACTTGTGATACCTCCGCCGGCCCCGACCGATGGCCACGGGTAATGATCGTTCATCAGGAAATCAGGCCTTGATTTTGCCCAGCGGTAAACATAATCATTATAGGTGTTCGCCTGTATGTTTTGATTGATTGTAAACCAGAAATCGTTGGGTTGTAAAACCCCGTCGACATATCCTGCGCCCCCTCTTTCCAAATCAACCTCTGATGGTCCCATATATACACTGGCAGAATTATCTCCGGATCCATTGTGCGTCAGCTCCCAGAAATAACTTGAATTTGCACCTACAACTGCGTTGATGTTAAATTGTGGATACGAGTTAGTTGTGCCGCCTGTCAGTCCGGTCTGTGCAATCAAAACAGTTCTGGCGGGAGAATTCCATAATTTTAAAGTCATGGTTTCATTACTTGAGAAAGTTGCGGAATCAATATATAGTTGTATGGCAGATATAAAGGTCGTAACCGAATTTGTTGTAAAGCTTTGTCCGAATGTTGTTGACGAAGTCAGCTGCATGGCGATTGGAGCGGTTTCGGTTACATGACCATATACACCCTCATATCCCAAATCATGATACCATCCCGGCAAAAGACTTGTATAGGTCATTTTATCCGGAGCAATGGTTCTGTATTTATCTGTGACATTCGCCAGTTTTGAGAACATTTTCGCCCTTGGTTCGTCAAATACATTGTATCCTATTACTGTGGGGTTTGATTTGTATCTGTTTGCAAACTCTTCTATCAGTGCATCGTCATTTGAATCCTTGGTCATGGACTTGAACCTGTCGTCACTTACCACTACTTTCAGACCGGTTTCAGCGGCTTTTTGAATAGCCAGATCATTACCGTCATAATTTCCGATGCCGTTTCCATCTAAAACAACGTAGCTTGCATTCATGTCCTTGATGGTTTGATAGTTTGCTGTTGTTGTATTGGCATAGCTGGGTGGAAATATCACCCCTATGGAGAATTGACCTACAGGTGAATAGATTGCTGTTGTTGGAAAAACACAAGAACTCATAAAAATTACAATACATAACGCAATTGTGATTATTCTTTTTAACATTTTTGTTTACCCCTTCACTGATTTAGATATTTATATTCTAAACCTTTCTTTTTTCAACGGCCAAAGTGAATACTACTTGGATACTAAAAAAACCGAGCTGACAGCTTTGAGCATTAACTCAAAATTCACCATGCCGTTATTATATTTTATATTTCCTAAAGTTGATCTCTCATCATTATGTGGATTCCATATTTCAAAATCTTTTAAACCATTTATCGTAATATTGGATTTTATATCCTTATCACTGCAATTTACAAAATAATAAATATCAGTGCCATCTTTAACCTTATGAATATATGAAAATACACCATCAGTATCCTCGTTTGTTTTAATTTCCACATCAAAAATCAAGGGACTTTTTTCAATTATCTCTTTCAATATTTCTTTTGTTAGATTCTCAATAAAATGCGCTTTGCCATTATGCCCTTTACTGTGATTACTTTCATTATTAAAGTCTCCAAAAATGTCATAAAGTATTTCTCTTAGCTCTTCTTCTTTTCCCTTTTCCAATGATTTAAACGCCAGCATACTCGTTGCAATAATTGTGCCACCCTGTAAATAGAATTCTCTAAGTTTCTTGGCATTGCTTATACTCATCGTGCTTGACCCAGGTAGAATAAAAAGCTTATAGCTTTCAAAATTTACTTCATTTTCAAGTGTAATCAGCCCATTTACAACCCTGCACTTTTCATCTAATGCCTCTGGGTGTATAAAAGTGTAATCTTTCCTGATATAGGTTGAGAGGATTTCACCTATTTCCTGATAATCAAATTCTGCTGAATTAGGGCCACCTAAGTAGGGAGCTCCACCCCAATCAAAATGAAATACAGAGGTCATCCCATAGATTGGATATAACACTCCTATATCTGCAATATGTCTTCCCCTCTGTAATAGGTAAGAAACTTTTGCACAGTAGCGATTAAAATCATTTAGCGTATCTTTATAATCATCGTTTCGATAAGATAATTCCGGCTTAAATACAATTTTATCGGGATTATCATTACTCCAAACAGAATGAGGAACTAACAAATTCATACCCTTTGCAAACTGTTCCATTACCTCTTTATACATATCCTCAATTGAAGGATTCTGAGGCATTCCGCCAAAGCATTCTGACATTACCAGTTTTTTATCCCAATTATACGCCGCACTACTTATGATTTTATATATTTTACTTGCTCTTCTTTTCGCAAAAACCTCGTCAAAGCCTGGAATGTCCTGATGCCTAAAGGACTTCATTAAGTCCCCGGTCATACCGACAGGATTTAAAACCTCCTCTTGGTCAACGTGTCCTGTAAGGCTTATTTTGCGTTTTGTGCACCAATCCTGTATAACTTTAGGAAAGCCAATTGAATACAACTCTGCTCTAAAACCTAAAAGCATATTTCTTGCATAATGCGTTTCTTCTCCGATATCATACCAAAGACAAGGGTATAAAACTGCAGGACTAAACCCGTGCCGCATCATGAATTTTTCATTAAAATCCTCAGTCCACATTCTGCCGCTTGCACCATAAAATTGTGGTTCATCGTAGAACGCACTATCTATGACATCTGGAAAATACTCTTTGAAGTTTTTGTAATATACCTCATGAGTTAATTCTATAAATTTCTCTACTGCAAAAGGATTTAAATAGTCAACCCTATCCCAGTCATCCTGTACACAACTAAAAATCATAACCTTCCAATTTTGCTCAGGTAAATGATAACGAACAAAATTGTTTTCCACAAAGTCTGCTAAATCAATTCTATTCTTTGATTCAGTATTAAAGGCTACGACAGCTAAGATTTTGCCCTGCGGCAGTTCAATATTGATTTCATCTTTTACTTCGTATTCAGTTTTCTCAAGCCTCTTTGCACACGCATCGGGATAATGCTTTTTAAGAAGCCCCCCTGCACTTCCACTTGGAAACCACCATTCATCATATAAACATATTTTAAGTCCCAGGTCTTTTGCTTCTTCTAAAACCACTTTATATGATTCTAAATATTCTTTTTGCATATATGGCAGGCAACAAGCGTCATATGGCAATATACCAAAGCCACCATATGACGTCAATTCTTTGCTTTTCTCCATAATCGTACGAATGCCTTCTTTTGTTGGCCTGTCATTCCAAAACCACAGTGGACGAGGAAAATATTTAACCTTTGGTTCGTTAAAATCGTTATAATTCATTTCATCACCTTGTTAAATGTTCCTTTTTTGTGGACTATTCTCCACGAAAAGGATAATCAAAAGACACTTTCCCCGATAAAACAGGTTTAAAATCTTTACTAAATTTATATTTCTCATTAGGCTTAATTGAAACAGAAGTTTTTTTGTCTCCGACTGTTATTTCTACAGTTCTTTCAATCGTATCAATACCAATTAGTTCAATAACATTTCCCTCGAAATCGGTTACGACTCTTGCAAAGGCACTACATTCAAAAAGTCTCTCGCCATTCCTGAATCCACAAAATGTTGCTGCATCATTTTCTAAATAGTATTCATTTTCAAACCATGTTTGGCTATATCTATGTTCTCTGGTTGCAAAACTAAGTCCAGACCAATAAATAGTATTATTATTCATATGAATTCCGTACATTTTCGCAATATATTCCAATACTGCTAATATAGTAGGTCCATAGCCATCAAAATCCTTGTTTTCTTTCAAAGAGGGTTCCATCGTAAACGGGTCAAATTGTTGGGTAAATACGCAGTACTTTCCAACTGCTTTAATTAGTTTTTCACCTAATAATGTAACCTCGGCAAAGTGACCGTAATTTTCAAGTGCCATGATTGCTCTTTGATAGGTCAAACCTTCTGGTTGACCACTCCAATCATTATGTGAATTATTTCTAAAAAGCTTTTCGCTAATTGCAATAGATGGTAGGGGAAGTGGCGTCCAAAATTCATTTGGATTTAAAAGATGATATTTTATGAAGTTATCTGCCATGTCTTGTGTAAATGCACCGAAATACATGACACGCAAATTATTATGGATCAATACATCTAAAATCTCATTATTACAATCCCTGTCATAGCATGCATTTTTTTCTTCAATCCACAAATAACTTCTTATTTTTTCTTTTACTTCATCTGATTTTTTACGCCAATATTGTTCTTTCCCATTTTTTAAGATTTCAGAAATTACTGATAGAACATACCTGCCGTTATATGAATAACCCATTAAGTCCATTGACTCATAAGGCAATTTCGCCTTTCCGTAGGGAGCGCTTTCTCCACCCCAACTGTTGGGGGCTTCATAAAATCTTGTGCTGAAATCTTCACCTGTATCCCATATACACCATACTTCAAGGCATCCGTCTCCATCCGAATCTCGATATTTCCAAAGATAATTATCAAAGCCCACCAAAACATCATATAGTTTTTCGAGATAATCTTTATCTTCTTTTGCGAGAAAATACATATTGAATGCATGTGTTGGAAAACAATAACCTTGAAGCCAATCATAATCACAGTGAATAGTACCATCGTTATTTAAAGATATCATTCCAGGTAGTCTTCCGTCTTCTCTCTGATTATTCATAAAAACAAGTTGGTTGTTTACAGCTATCTCAATATTTCTTTTTGCATACATTTCTCCACCCATTGGCTGGGTTTCAAGCCAAACGTTTGGATATAAGGATGTGCCCTCGGTAAGTACATTTACATCTCCAAATTTAGCTATATTTTTGCTAATTTTAATTTCTGCTTCATCAAATAATTTTTGAATAAAATTATTTGATGCTTTAAACGAGACATGTGATTCTTTAAACATATTTCTCCTTTTCAAATCAGCAAAGGTCAAAAGACCTTTGCTGATTTTGAAAATTAGTTTAATTAACTTATGCTGATATTATCCATATATAATTTATCTGTGAGGCTTATATTATGAACTGTGAACTGAATATATTTTCCTGAAGAATTTGCTTTAACTGTAGTGTTAATTGTAACCTCAGTCCATGTTCCGCTTGCCAATCCTGTTGCAGCAAAACTTCCATCCGGTTTAACAATGTTAATAGTTCCATTGCTCCCATCAACATACATATACACTTTTGCAGAAACATTGTCACCGGCATTAAAATTATTCAGTAATGAATTATTAAAGATTGATATTGTACTCCATCCATCGGAACTATTAGAAAATTTTAATGAATGTGTACCACTATAAGCTCTTTCAGTGCTTAATGAAAGTAAACCATTATTGTTTACAAAGTCGCTCTTGCTAAATGAATAACCTTCAAAATTACATTTTGTAGGTTTAATGCTGATATTATCAAAATAAACCTTATCTGATAGAACTGCATTGTGAATGGTAAATCGAATATACTTCCCGATCGAATTTTGCCCAACGGTAGTATCGGCTGAAACCCCTATCCATTTTCCACTTTCCATGTAGGTTAGAGCAAAAGTATCATCTGCCTTCACAAGATTAATTGTTCCGTTATTTCCATCAATATACATATTCATTTTAACATTAATTGCATCACCAGTACTATAATTTCTAAGCAATTCATTATTGTAGAATGTCAGAACGCTCCAGCCATCAGGACTATTTGTGAATTTGAGAGATTTTGTTCCTTGATAAGCTTTTTCTGTGCTTACAGAAAGACTACCGCTGCTATGGGAATAATCATCCTCAGAGAATATGCCACTTTCAAAAGTCCAATCAATTGGAGTGATGCTTAAATTATCAATATATACTTTATCATTTGCTAAAGCATCATTAACGATAAACTGAATGTATTTCCCTATTGAATTCTGCTTTATTTCTGAATTGACAGTTAATTCAAGCCATTTACCGCTCTCTAATCCTGTATAAACAAAGTTTGAATTTGAATTCAATATATTTACAGCGCCATTGCTTCCATCGATAAACATATACATCTTTGCTCTGACAATATCTCCTACAGCATAATTACTAAACAGTTGTCTGTTATAGAAGGTAAGTACACTCCAAGTATCACTACCGGTGAATTTCAGTGATTTTGTTCCTTCATATGCTTTTTCAGAACTGATAGAAAGAGTTCCGTTATTATGGGAGTAATCATTTTCTGTAAAGCTATTATTTTCAAAGGTCCAATCAATTTTTTCTACCGCTAAGCTATCAAAATAAACCTTATCCGTAGGAGTTGCATTATGAACAATGAACTGAATATATTTACCAATTGTATTTTGCTTGACCTCGGTATTAACAACGATTTCATTCCAAATATTGCTTTGAAGCGAGGTTAAAGCAAAGTTGCCATCAGAATTAACAATATTAACCGTACCTGAATTTCCATCGACCAATACATTTAATCTTGCTTTTACAATATCCCCAACCTGATAACTATTCAAAACATCTGCATTATAAAAGCTCAAAACACTCCATGTATCAGGACTTCCCGTAAATTTGAGAGATTTTGTTCCAGCATATGCTTTTTCGGTACTGATAGAAAGATTGCCGTTATTATGAGAATAATCATTTTCTGAGAAATTAATATTTTCGAATGTCCAATCCATACTGGACACACTCATATCGTCAAAATATATCTTATCACTTGGTATCGCATTGTGTATTGTTAACTCAAAGTATTTACCTACTATATTTTCCTTGACTGTGGTATTAAAAATAACTTCTGTCCATTTGCCATTTTCTAAATTATTAATGGCATAATTACCATCAGCTTTTACAAGATTTATTGTACCATTGGTTCCATCAACAAAAACATGCAATTTTATTCTGATATTATTATTCACAGAGTAATTTTTAAGTAATGATTCATTATAAAATTTAATAGTACTCCATGTATCAGGGCTTCCAGTGAATTTCAGGGATTTAGCACTTGCATTGTAGGTCCTTTCGGTGCTAACCGATAAAATGCCATTGTTATGAGAGAAATCTTCGTCAGAATAATTATAATTATCAAATGTCCAATCCATTGGAGAAACTTTTATATCACTTAAAAATATTTTATCAGTTGGAGATGCATTATGTATGGATATTTTGATATACTTGCCTGTAGCATCTTCTCGGACATCTGTTCTGTCAATAGCCTCAACCCATTGGTTGCTTGGCAACTGGGTTAATGCAAAATTCCCATTCGCTTTCACAAGGTTTATAGTGTTAGAATTGCCATTGATAAATAGCTGCATTTTAATTCTGACTGTATCTCCGCGAACAAAATCGTTCATCAAAGTTGCGTCTCTTAAAATGATATCTGTCCAAACGTCTCTACTGCCTGAAAGTTTTATACTTTGCTGACCGGGGATATAACTTTTTTCATTTGTAAAAAGCAATGCCCCATTTGATGCTTCTGCCAGATTAGAATAATAAATGAAACCTAATATTTGTTTTTTAATGCTAAGTAAATCCAAAATAGATACACTGTTTTGCTTTATTATTTCAGCTGCTTTCAGATTTGATCCACTTAATAGTTGTATTTTTAATATATGCCTTTTAACTAAAACTAAATCTTGTACATCAGTTAGTCCGTCACCGTTTGTATCCCCGGGTGTAACAACTTCAAAATGAATTGTTGTACTATTATTTGAGCTGTCTGTTACTATAAGAGTATAGTTACCGGTTTTTTGAATTTTTGTTCCATTCGTAAATAGTTCTCCGTTTAGTGTTGCAGTGCCCTCATCAAAGGTTACTATGGCAGCCCCTCCTGTGCTGCCTTCTGTTACTCCTTGTACAACCGGCGGAGTTGTGTCTCCACCGTCTGCCGACACCGGAATTAAGGCGGTTGAAAAAATAAGTGCCAGAGATACAAGCGCTGCTAATGACATTTTAAACCTTTTTAAATTTTTCCTTTTCATAGTTTTTTACATCCTTTCAAAATATTTATATTTAAGTTTTCTTAAATATCATAATAATTAACTGATAGAAATATTATCAAAATAAATTTCATCAGATGGTTTTGCATTGTGTACAATAAATTCCACATACTTCCCGAGTGCGTTATTCATAACCTTGGATATAACTGTAACCTCTACCCAATTGGCGCTGACAATATTTGTTTGTGCAAAGTTTCCATCGGGTTTAACTATGTTTATTGTTCCACTACTGCCCTCAATGTACATATAAAACTTTATTCTTGAAATATTTCCTACATCTATTGAATCAAGGCCACTTAACCCATATAAATCTATGACACTCCAGCTATCCTTGCTGTTGGTAAGCATTAATGATCTACTGCTGTTGAAACCTCTTTTAGTGCTTATATATAAGTTTCCATTGGTGTTGGCAATATCCTCCGAATAGTATTTGTAATTTTCAAAGGTATAATCCACTGAGTTTTTAGAAGTTTTTTCAATGGTTATGTTATCAAGATAAACCTTATCCATTGGAGTCGCATTATTGATTATAAAGGTGATATACTTGCCAAGACCATCGTCTGCAATCACGCTGCTATAGGTAATAGAATGCCAGAAGTTGCTTTCAATCTTTGTTTTTATAAAAATATAATCATCATTATTTTTCTTTACAAAATTAACTGTTCCTGTACTTCCGCTTATATATGCATTCAAAGAAATTGCAACATTATCTCCAGCCGAATAATCTCTTAACAAATTATCATTATAGAATTTGATTACACTCCAGCCTTCAAGACTTCCTGTAAACTCCAGGGATTTATTGCTGTTAAACGCCTTTTCATTGCTAATATACAAATCACCATTGTTATGTGAAAAATCATTTTCTGATATATTGTAATTTTCAAATGTCCAATCCATTGATGTTATGGCAATATTATCGATATAAATTTTATCTGTAGCTAAAGCCTTATGAATTATAAATTCGGCATATTTTCCAAGAGCATTTTCTTTAACAGAAGATCTTACAATCACTTCTACCCATTTGCCACTTTCTAATTTTGACAAGGCAAAATCACCATCGGATTTTACTATGTTAATAGCCATATTGCTTCCATCAATATAAACATGAAGTCTAAGTCGAATTAATGACCCTATAGATAATTTATTAAGTTGTGGCAAGTTATATAAATCGATTACACTCCAGTCATCTTTACTATTAGTTAGCAATAAAGATTTTCTGCTGTTATAACCTCTTTCACTACTGACAGAAAGAGTTCCGTTTGTATTTGAAATATCTTCTGAAAAATATTTATAGTCCTCAAATGAATAGTCAACAGGGTTTTTGCCTACCTTTTCGACTTTTATGTTGTCTATATAAATATTATCTGTCGGGGCGGCATTATTGATTGTAAAGGTTATATATTTTCCCAATCCGTCATCTGCTATAATGCTGCTATAAGTCAATGAATGCCAAAAGTTATTCTCAACCTTTGTTTTAATAAAAACATCACTGTTTTTAATCTTTTTCAAGAAGTTGACTGTGCCATTACTGCCTTCAACATAAGCATTTAAGGAAATAGCAACTGGATCCCCAATTGAATAAGTTTTCAACAAATCATCATTATAAAATTTTATGACGCTCCAGCCTTTAACACTATTAGTGAATTTCAAAGAGCTTTTACTGTTATAGCCTTTAATATTACTAACAGAAAGATTTCCATTGTTATAGGAAAAATCATCCTCTGAAAATTTGTAGCCATCAAATGACCAATCAATAGGCGAAAAACCAATGTCATCAATATATATTTTATCATTTGGTTTTGCTTCGTTTATGGCAATTTGAATATATTTTCCAAATTTATCTTTTTCGACATATGCTCTGAAGGTTATTTCAATCCATTTATAATTATTGAGCTGATTTTTTATAAATATAAATTTATCAGAAGTTTTAGGCCATGCTTTTACAAAGTTTACAGTTTTATTGCTTCCATCAATATAGATAAACATTTTTATACCTAAAATATCGCCAACAGAATGGTTATCTAAAAGATTATTGTTATAAAATTTTATCGTACTGAATTTATCCTTGCTTTGAGTTAATTCCAATGACTTATGACTATTATGACCTAAAGCATTAGTAATTTTTAATGATCCATTTGAAGAAATAATATCATCCGCATAAAATGGATAATTTTCAAATGAGTAGTCAGCTATATTATTAACAATGTTAAATATACTTATATCATCTATATATATGGTATCGGATGGGACTGCCTCATTAATTGCAATTTGAATGAACCTACCCATACTTCCTTCTTGAACAGTCGCCTTAAACTGCAGTTCAATCCACTGTCCAGAGGATAGACTTTTCTGTATTATTCCAAAGTTGCCTTCTATATTTGGAGACCACTTAAATAAATTAATTTTATTGTTGCCCCCATCAATATAAGCATATAGTTTCATGCCTACTGTAGATCCTTTTGCATATTTGCTGAAAGCCTTGTCATTATAGAACTTCAAGGTTGTAAAAGTATCAGCACTACCTGTGATTTTTAAAGACTTCTTACTGTTATGTGCTTTTTCTTCACTAACAACAATAGAACCATTGTTTTTTTCTATACTGTTCCATAAATATTGTTTACTTTCAAAAGTCCAGTCAGTCACATTATTAATAGTACTAATGTTCTCATTAGTTCTAAGAATATTGATATCACAAAAATATAGAGTAGTATCATAAGTAATCGTATCTGTTTGATTTTTATAAGTTCCATTTTTATAGTTCATAGTAGTAATTTTCAAGCTAGGTTTCCCATTAACCATGAATAAGCTGTTTAATTCATTTTTATGTATAATGAGCTGAGACCATTCTTTCAATGGCAAATCATAGAATGCTTTTTTGTCATTTAAGATTATACTTGCAGGAAATTCGCTGTTATTGTAAACCCAGAAATATACTAATTCTACATCATCAAATTTATCAATATTAAGATTTTTGAAATGTATTTCTGGCCATCTAGCTTCGCCTTTAGTAGTAAACAGCTTTAATGACCCATTTGATTTATAATTAAATTCACTGTTCCCATTGTAAAAAAGTTGTGCACCGGAAGCACCATATACATCCATAAGTGAAGCCTGTTGACTAAAATCATAAAGCTTCCCTTTATCCATTACTTCTATTTCTACAACCTTACTTTCAGTATTCCCGCTTAAATCGGTTGCAGATATCGTGTAATGATAACTTCCAAAATCTCCGACCTTAAAAGTATTATTATTAATGTCAATGGATCTGTTTTGATATGATAATTTTACAATAGCTTTTAATTGTTCGCCTGAATTATCATTAATTTCATAATCTGGTAATTTGAAGTTTTTATTTAAGAAAGCAAATCCATTTGTACCTATAATATTTATGACGGGTTTCGTGGTATCAACAGTTGTTATTTTATATAATTTATCAATTTTCCCATCTTTATAATTAAGCCAATAATACCCTTTGTATTCCAAAAATACTTTATCGCTATAAACTGGCAATAATTTACCATTAGGCGCTTCAAATAATATTTTAGAATAATCAAGTTTCACATTTAAATCTGATAGTAATTTATCAATATTAAAATCAGTTCCGATTTCAGAAGAAATTAATGTGATATCACCATTCTTATTAATTTTATTACTATCAGTTGTATTCTCATTTTTATTTTTTGAACTAAAAATTATCACAGCTGTCAAGGCTATTATAAAGATTAATATAAGTATAATTCCTAACCTTTTTTTCAAAAATCTCACCTCTTCCTAATTTCTAACAATACGAATATTATCTAAGTATAATTCCTTTGGGTCTCCATTATAGAATTCTTCAATTAAGAAATTAATTCCATTGAGTTTATCAAGAGTAATAAACATATCTTTAAGTGTTTTTAGAGAAACTTTCGTGTTTTCCCTGTTTGCCCAGGAATTTGGAGGAATAATTATCCCCTGCTTATATGGTTTCATATTTTCACTCCATGCTTGAAACTCAATAGTAATATATTTATCTGATTTATTATAAATATCAAAAGCTATATCAGTTTTATTAATATCAAATTTTGTGAAATCTATTGATTTAATTAGCTTTGATGTTAACCCAATTTTCAACCATCCTGAAGTAAAACGATATCTTTTTATATTGCTTTTATTAATTAAAGCTTTTAACGAGCCCCTGCCTTGTGAAATAAAGTTTAAATCTCTGTTCAAAGACAATATTGGCGCTGCAAGAAATTCCGTGTCATAGCCTCCAGCTTCCATACTCCACACGTCGCCGTCATTTTCAAAAAATGAAAGTTCATCCGGTTGTAATTTTGTATTGAGAAGTGCAATTGGGCTATTAGTTTTTACCGCTCTAAAATTATCTATATATATCTCTAAAGGCTTATCCGACAGGCTTTTTCTACTCTCAAACACCAAACAAAATTTAGTGATATTTTTTATGTTTTTTGACTTCATAAACTTTTCACGCAAGAAAGGAATGCTGACCTTATTGGAAATTCCTTTTAAAAGTGAAACGGTTGAAATGTAGGTTATTTCCCCATCTCCTTTTTCTGATTTGCTTTCAATAATGAAATCCATTTTTGTGTCCTTGTCGCTATTATTAAAAATATCTAAACGAAACTCATTGACATCAGAATAGTCATTCTTAGAAACATATTTATTATCGGTATAGATATAAAGAAAGGGAGAAGATATTGATAAATTATAATCTGTAACATTAGGTTCCCCATATATTATAAATTTTCCACATCCTTTACCTTTTGTTATATATTTTAAATCATGAGATATAGATTCTTTTCCAAAATAATTGAAATAGTTCATTGATAATAATTCATCATCTGTTTCAAAATCTGATAGTAATATTTCATCACCACTCCTTAATTGTGTTTTGCTTGCATTCAAGGAATTATTAACAGTGCAAGAGCAAAGAACAAAAATCAATGCATTTATCATGAAATATATAATAATTTTTTTCATTTCTATTCTCCTCAATTCCTTCTAAACCTATAATAAATGTCATCAATGAACAGCTTGTGTGTTTTGATTTTTTCTCCATCCAACATATTATCTGTTTCAAATTTAATGGATGAAGCATTATCTAAAATACTTTTGTCTATCGTTAAAAGATGGCTGACATTAATTTTATTCCAGCTGTTCGCTTTTAGCTTAATGTTATCTAAGATATATTGGTCATCTGTATTGGTTCTGATAGATATCGTCATCGGTAGCATTTCACCTGCATTAAATATACTAAATGTTAGATTATCAAGTGCATTTGCATTCACAGACATCTTGGTTAAATCGAGTGAAAAACCAGATTTAAAATCCTTGTTTTGGCTTTCATTATTAAAATTCATCCCGCTTAAGGTTAATTCAGCGCTGTTTCCGTTTATAGTATAGGCAGCAAGCTTGTTGATTTTTTTCTGATTTGCCTTTGAAACATCAGTATTCCCTTTAACACTTATAAAATCTAAATCTGAAGCGTTATCAAAATCAGTCAGTTTTTCAATTTTAGAGGATATATTTATACTGAAAGCGTTTTGGGATTGTCCTTTTGTTGCAACTAAATTTAAAACATTGTTTTCCTTGTTCAGATTAATCTCAAATTCATACCGGTTTCCTGATCCTGCTTTTGAGATTTTAGGAGTCACGCCTTCAATTGTTAAAGTATAATCGCTGTTCACTAGTAAAGAAACCGTTGCAAAATCGCCCATTATGCTCATTTTCTCAACAGCGAATTTCATATCGCTTTGACTATTAACGATTAAATTAGCAACTTCATTTCTTGCTTCATAAAACACGTTACTGTTGATTTGAGGAATTGTACCAGCAAATAAAGTAGAATATAATGAATTCAAAATATCATTTGAACTTAGAGTGTTTACTCTGTAAAAATCTTTAAGTTTTTTATAATTTTCTTCTAACAAATATAAATATTCATAATCCTCCTGCCCGTCACGAATCGCCTCTAAACGGATAGAGGGAATAGGCTTAGATGAATTGTATGGTTTCCCCGGATATAAAATATAGCCATCTCCATTAGAGGTTCTTCCAGGAATTCTGTTTACAAATTCATATGTATCAATTACTTTATATCCAAAGCCATCCGATAACCCAAAATCAACGAAACCATTAACACACCAGTAAAGATTGCCATCGATTTTGTAATCCCTTTGCATCCAATTAATAATTCTTGCACTGATAAGATTATCGTCTGTGTGATAAGAAGGATATGGATTTTGAGGAAAAACGCAGTTGTACCACCAGACTTTATTACCGCGATTATTCTGAATGTCGGTATATACCTCTCTATCAGTACTATAATCAAAGACGCTGATCAAAGGACAAAAAGTTTGTACTACATTTTTAAGATCATCCGATGCCCAGCTCGTAATAATATTGGGAATTTTTAAAATAGAATTTTTAATGGTGCCGTTATTGCTGTTAAAATAACCCTCGTCAGTAAGTTCCTTGACAATTTGAATATAGAGTTCATCAAGGCTTTTGCTAATCTTTTTTACAATAGGGACTAGCTCAGGGCGGAAATTTGGCTCATCCACAACATCATCCAAGTATAAGTAAGCCTTACCCAAAAGATTGCGCTCGTTTGTGCTTTTGTAAGCCATTGCTTTTATGTATTTTTTTAATATGTCATAGTCAATGTCCTTATAATAGGTTGCAGACAGTTTAGTGTCATAAGCAGTTATGGTAGCATGGGGGATAACATACGTCGAAACCCTTGGGTCATCAAAATATTTTATAATACTCTTCATATAGCTATCTATATCGTTGACATTAGAAGGAAGCTCCTTGCCGCAAATTCTGTAGTCTAAAAGAAAATCATAATAGTTTTTATACATATCCACCGTATTATCTAGCTCACCATTTGCTAAAATGTTTCTCCATATCAAATAAGACGTGTTGGAATGGACTGTTTTTGGAATTTCAAAATCAAAAACAGTGATTTCTACTGGAATCTTATGTGAAATTCCATCAGCGTTGAATAAAAATTCTCCTCTGTAAAGACCGCCTTTTGCAGTTTCGGGTATTTTGACCGTAACCCAAATCCCTTGATTTTCTCCTGCTTTTATAGTATTTTCATTTTTAGCATAAATTAAATTAAGAGGTATTAATGCGTCAGGATATTCTCCTAAAGGTAAATTCTTGTTGCTACTTGTTTTTTTATCAACTTTAATATAATTTTCTTTATAAGCTACAAAGCTTTCTTTATTAATAACAGAACCATCTTCACTTTTAACATCGCTCAATGTTAATTCATAACTTTTAATATCTAAACCGGGATTAATTATTACTTGAGCTCCCTCATATTCACCTTTAGAAGCCTCAAATGTAAATTTACTATCCTTATTTTTATATTTAATATTTTTGAGCACTTTTAATGTATTAGGCGCGCTGTATATTCCTATAGTATTCTTTTCATCGTAAGAACAAGAAATAGAAACAGTACTAATAATTATCATCAATATAAAGATAAGTGTTCTTTTCATCTAAATCCATCCCTTTCTATTAAACTAGACCTGCTCTACGCAAAAGGTCAGTCCATGCTGATGCATTATTTCCCGTATAGCTGGTATAATTATAGTCATATATTTGTTGAGCTGTTTTCTTCAATTTGGGATCAGTTGTACTTAAAAGCATTTCCAATGAACCATTTGTAACCAAATTGAATGGCACCAAACCACCTTTATAAACTAGTGGACTTGTATAATCAACGTATACATATTCAGCGTTTTGAGAAATGTCAATCGCACTTTTCAGTAAACTGCTAAATCCATTATATAAATCAGCATCATTCTTTACATTGTATCCAAATGGAAGAGTTACACCTTTTAAGGCTTTAGTATATGTTTTTTGTCCTTTATCTGAAGCCATAAATACTAAGAATTTTTTTGCTAAATCTTTTGCATTTGAATAGGTTGGAATAAATGCATTATGACCAAAGCTAATTGTATTAACTAAATATCTTGCCTTTTTAACTTTGTTAAAATCATCTTCGCTCACGTTATTATAAGATGTTTCATTTTTATCAATTGCGTTCACTACAGCACTTAAGGTTTTATCATCCTTAATCGTTTTAAGAGTTTTTATTAAAGAACTAATAACCGGTGTCTTCATAAATCTTATATCTGAATTTTCCGAATTTTCTTTCATTTCATTTGCTAACCAGTCACCATTCGACATCATGACAGCGTTACCCAGCATAAAATATGTTTGAGCTTCAGAAAATGAATAACTATTACTTTTTGGTTCTGTAAGTCCATTTTCCGGCTTGACAATTTCTTCTAGAACTTTTAAGCATTCAAGTCTGCCAGGCTGCAAAAACATGCCTTGACCTCTTGCGTATTCATTGCTATAGTCTTTATATTTTCCTTGATAAAACTTTAAATAGTCATCTAATCCCTGATATTGCGCCCACCAGGTGAGATAGCAAAAATACCAGTATTGTACATCGCCTGAATGAATAAAAGCTGATTTTCCTGCCTTTTTTATAGAATTTGCAAACGCAATTAATTCATTGGTAGTATTTGGCAATTTATAATTAGTTCCTATAGCTTTTTCCAAGACAGTTTTATTATAAATAAGTCCATCCATTCCTTGTACCCAGGGAAAAGAAAAATACCTGCCATCTGCTTTTTCATAAAATCTTTTATAACTTTTATTCATTTTATCTTTTACAGATTTTGTTTCATTGGTGGGTATGGCACTGTAAACATCCGTTAATTCTTCCAATTTTCTTTCATTTGCAGGCTTTGACAGATCATCAGCAATTAAATCATCAACATAATCAGTTGTAAAAAACAAATCAGTTGAATCATTTTTTGCACCGGATTGAAGTTTAGTTCTTATTAAATCTGAATATGTAGTGGTTTTTATATTTACAGTCGCACCGTTATTATCTATGGAGAACTCTTTTGCCAGTTCATCAAGCCATGCCCTTCCATAACCTTTTTCTACAAGATAAATATTTAGTGTTTTCGCATCGTCTGTAGTTTTCCCTTTACATGCAGTAAAAGAAGTTAATACCATACTGATAGTTATAATAATTAGTAGTGCTTTTCTCATAATTTTCCCTCCTGTTTTATCCTTTAATTCCACCTGTTACCATGTTTTCCATAATAGTATTTTGAAAAATGGCAAAAATAACAAGCATTGGTAACATAGATATTAGTATTCCTGCAAAATATACAGGCCAATTCATATTATATTGGGCGATAGTTTGATAGCTGAACAAGCCCGATGCCAAGGTTGGATAGCTTGGCAGATAAATAATAGGCAATGTATAATCATTCCATACACCTATCATCTGCACTACTGCTATGGACATAATTGATGGCATTGCTTGTGGTAACATAACATTAAAAAATATTCGATAATGGCTTGCCCCGTCTATACTGGCGGCTTCCATATAAGTGGTTGATAAATTTTTAAAATATGCATATAGTATTAAAAACGTAAATCCAAAACCACTTGTAAACATAATTAATATAAACGGTGTATCATAAATATTTAAATCATTTATTAGTTTATATTGCGCAGGTAATGCACCTACAATTGGAATTATCATAATAAATATTGCTAGGTTGTAAATGAATTGTTTGCCGATAAAATTATATTTGGCAACAACATACGCAGTCATAGAAGTAACAAAAACAGTAATAGTTGTTGCAAATACGGTAAGCCATACCGAATTGAATATCATAGAAAACATATTGTTTCCGCCATATTCAAGCAGAGAAAATGCCTTTAAAAAATTATCAAATCTCAATATCGAAGGTATTCCCAATTTGTCGGTTAAGAATTCTATATTGCTTTTCAACGATGAACTTATGGCCCAATAAAATGTGTAAAAAAAGCTTGATGTGTAGGTGCCAAAAACAATAGTTAAAATAACTCTTGATATTTTTTCTTGTTTTGATAGCTTTTTGTATTTTTTAAACATAAATTTCCCTACCATTCCGCATCATTTCCAATTTTGTTAAGAATGTATTTTACTGTCATAACAATTGGAAAAGCTATTGCAGTGAAAAATAATCCAACAGCAGATGAATATTCATAAGATTTATATTGTGTTACTTGCCAGAAAATCCAAAACGAGATTGTATTGGTTTGATATTTACCCTCTGAGAACAGAAGTATCGGACCTGAAGCTGTGAAAATCCCAACTATGGAAACTAAAAGCAAAGTGGAAATCGTTGGCCATATTAATGGAATTACAATTTGAAAGATCTCTCTGAATTGTCCCACTCCGTCTATTTTTGAATACTCAATAACACTCTCGGGAATTCTAAGCATCGCACCACTGAACAAAACCATATTTAGCCCAAAACCAGTCCATATACAATAAATGATAATGCTTTGAAGTGCATATCTGGAATCAACCAGGAAAAACGGAGCTTTGACGTGAAAAAGAAATTCATAAAGAATGCTGACAGGCCCATTTGGTCCTAAAATACCTTTATAGATTGAAACTAACACCACTGACGAAAATATCATTGGAAGAAAGAAAATGAATTTGTATAATCTATATCCTATTATTTTTTTATATAAATAATATGCAAAAAACAATGATAAAGGTAATATGATAAATAAATTTACCGAAAAGAATATTAGTGTGTTTCTTAAAGCCATCGGCAATTCAGATGTGTCTCTGCCAAACTCTCTAAACAACATATTGAAATTATCTAAAGTAAATACTGTGCCACTTGCGTTTGTTTGCTTGAAAGCAAGTAGAATGGAATTTAAATTTACATAAAGCCAAAACACTATAAAATTAACAATAGCAATAGATAGCATTGAGTAAACAAAAATATATTTTTTTGCATTTTTACTCAATCCTTTTTTTTCTTTATTTTTCGCAAACTTCATTGCCATCGAAATCAATCTCCCTTCTCCAATTCTATTTCAAACAATCTCGCCTCAAATTCCTTTTCAAATTTAACAGTTAATTTCTTGTTATCATATTGGTAGTTTGTATTCATTTCCTTAGGATAACCAACTTTGATCGAGCTTATATTTAAATCCTGAAGTGGTATCTCAACAGTTCCATCAGAACCCAGATTATAAACTGACAAATAACATATTCTGTCTGTTTTAATGCCCGCTATTGCTGTTTTTTCTCCCCAATAACATAACCCCAGGGGCCAATAGGGATCTGAATGCTTCTTGTTATCAGACATTAAATTGTAGTATTGAATTCCTTCTTTAATCAATGCTGTTTTTTCTGCATCCAATAAATCAATTGAGCTGCTCAAGTGCAATCTACCAAGCATTGAATTAATCATATTCATTGCTACACTTTCATTGGTAACTGTTAATACATCCTGTTTATCCTCAATCGGGTAACTCCATACAGCTGATTGTTCCGGTGTAACAGCAGTTATCATATTTGAAACAATGTATGGATATTTTTTATAATCAGTTTGGTCAGATGTTGACTGAATACTATGTAAGGACATTAGAGCATAATCCATCCTCTGTCCACCACTTGCACAATTTTCAATTACTAAATCAGGATATTTTTTAAATACACTTTCAATCCAGCATCTATAAGCACGACTATGATCCAGAAGGCCATCTCCAAGACTGCAGGAATTCAAATCAGTTCCTGGACCGCTGCATTGATTATAATCAATTTTTATATAATCCACCTCATAGTCATTGACGACTCTATCTATAAGTTCATTCATTCTTTTGATAACTTTTTGATTGCGAAAATCAAGCTGATAGCGCCCTGAATTTATTACCTTTTTCCCATTTCTTTGGAAGAAGCAGTCATCTTCCCACATATCAATTGCATTCCCTCTTATTCCAACCGCTTCTAATTCAAGCCAAAGACCAGTTTTTAACCCTAACCCTTTTATATAATCCAGTGTATTTTTTAGTCCATTTGGATATCTCTTTTTGCTTTCGATCCAGTTCCCGATATAAAGCCAACAATCATCTTCTTCATCATGCCATGCACAATCAATAACATAATAATCAATTCCTAATAGAGCTGCATATTTTGCAAGCTTTTTGCTGTTTTCTTCTGTTGGAAAGTTCCAAGCACAGTGCATATACTCATTAAATATAGTAGGGAGTTTTTCATTGTCTTCATTTTTTCTCCTGATTCCCCTTCTATATCGTGTAATATTCCCAAAAACTGAATTGACGCTGTTCCCAACAGTTATGGCGGCAATTACAGAAACGAATTTTTCTCCCGGATTTAAAAATTTACTCCATAAATTATCGGATAAATTAGGTCCTCCAATATTAAAATAAATACTGCTAAAGTAATCCCCTATTTCATAGTGCCAGCTTCCGTTGTTTTCTATCTGAAATAATAAAAACTGATTGTTTCTTGTATCCTCCACCATGCCCATTGGCAGCTGCTCCTTGCTTGACCAACTTCCTGTATTTGTAGCATTTACTCTTTTCAGGGTTGTGGAATGGTTTCCGCTGAAGATACCCAAATCCATGAGCCTGACTTTTCTCCATTGACATTCGCAGTGCCAGCTATTGGTTGGAATATAATAGTCTAAATATTCATAAGGTTTATCTCCAAAAACGCCATATAATGCAAATGAACTAAGATGTTCAACACAAATTTTTTCTTCAGAAATATTTTCAATTTCATTATAACTTCTTAATGTGTTTGTCCCATAATAAACTTCGTAATAAGTTTTAACTTCGAAATTAAGATTTTTTTGAACTATTTTAAGTGTTTTCTTATTTTCAAAAGTGATTATGGAATGTTCAACATATTTTAAAGTTGTAGCTTCACTTGTTGATATATGCCTTGCCCCTCTGTGACCAAAATTTTCGCCCCCGGAAATTTGTAGCTCAACTAAATATGATTTGATCATGAGAGATTCGTTTTTTTCTTTTTCATAGCATATCCCACAAAAATCAATCAATCGAATTTCATTATCATCATTAATCAGAAATTGCATACTGACATTATCTTGTTCAAAGTTAAATGATTTCATAATTATTTTTCTTTCTCCCTCTTTACTGAACTCCCAAACAATTAACCGTAGATATGTACTCCCAGTTGTTATACAAAATCATTCTTGATTTTCCAAAATTATTTTCATTTCCAAAAATATCAAGTTGGTCTTCTTCCAATTCATCTATAATACTAATTTCACTATTAACAAATTGTTCTAAACGCTTTTTACAACTCTCGATTCTAAGCAAAAGCCCGCCAAATCTGATATCCTGAACATCAAAACCATGTGGCTTGTTTTCTAAGAACCATTGCTCTTTAAACGCTTCATATAATGCTTTGATTTTAACTAAAATCTGAGTATAGTCATTTGATATCAGTATTTTTATTGCTGCTAAATCTTTTTGTTTATAAGCTTTTCTTGTTTTGATGCCAAGAACAATTTTTATTTCCAAAACTTCTGTTAATGCTTTAAGTGTTTTAAAAATATATGAAAATTCGCTGCATTCATTTTGAGCTTTTGCGATTTTAGGTAAATTTATTTTATATGTTTCTTTATCCTCCGGTGTAATAGCTGTATCTAAAACACCATTAAAGCAATCATCATACAAAATATATCTATTTGAATTGTTAAGTTCCTTAGGATTTTCACTTGTGCTCAATCTATTTGCCAGGTCAACACTCATAAATGTATCAAAATCACATTTTGCACAAGCTTTAAATGCCGAATAAAATTCTTTACTTTTCGCTTCATATCCATAAAGAGTTTCTGAATACAAAACCAAAGTAGGCAAAACGCTGAATATCGAGCATTCTCCACCGCCATCGCCCCAAGCCGTAACCAAAACATCCTTTATTCCATTTTCCAGACAAGAGTTAAGTGCAATGGAGGAAGTAAACATGCTAAATCTGTTATCTGGCACGAAACCAATCCATTTCATTGCTCCTCCGGCAAAGGTTATAGGATTATTAAACATTTTGTGTTTTTTTATCATGCCGTCATAATGGCTAATTTCATCACCAAAATAATCCCAATATATGAGAGTAACTTCTTTTGGTACGTGCTTTGTAATTTCCTCTGTAATAACAGCTTTATTATTATATTCTCCCTTGGCAGCAAGTCTAAAGAACATATCGCTCCACATGGATGGCTGAAAACCATATTTATTGCATATTTCGACAATTATTTTTAAGTGGTCAGCCATAATTTTATTTCTGCCCACAAACCCATGAGTATCTAGATATTTACCTAACCCAAGCATATGAGCTTCATCCATACCAATATTTACTTTTCTACTGGTAAAACATTCAGAAAGTGTTTTAAAAATGTTGTCAATCAGCTTATATGTTCTTTCACTGCCCACCAGTAAAATATCGTTGTAATCAATAATTTCCTGATAAGGCTCCCACTTTGTGATAGACTTTAAATGTGCAAGTGTTTGAATGCAGGGCATCAGCTCAATACCAAAACAATTTCCATAATAATCGAGTTCTTTTAACTCTTCTTTACTATATCTTCCTCTGAAATGTCCGAAATAAGGCTCATCTTCAACCTCAAATGTATCTTCAGTATATAATTGTAAATATGTATAGCCCAACATTGAAATTTTACGAATTAGTTTTTTTACTGTTTCTATTTTGGGAACTGCATTTCTTGAACAATCAACCATTAAGCCGAGATCTTCTACTTTGCAAGTTTCATTAATAATAAAATCAGTATTATTAGCGTTTTCAATATATATTCTGAAACCTCTAAAAAATTCTGATAAATGCGAATACTCAATTAGCACCTCGTTTGATTTGCATATTACATTAAGCCCATTATTTATTTGATAAGCTTTTAAAATTACTCCGTCATTACCGATTTCAAAATTCAAGTCTTTTTGCAATTCAGTAATTGCTGATTTCTTAATATTATCTAAATTTTCAAAATTTATATTCAAATTTTTTCGCTCCTTTATCTCTTTTACAATTACATTATAATTTTTATATATATTAATTCAACATTATAAATACATATTTAATTCATTTAATCGCTTATAAAGTTACTTTTTGCTACTTTTAATTGACTTTATCTATGTTTATGATATAATTACAACAAAATCTTCAAATTAGCATGATTTTTTATCTAATTTAAATATTGTTCTCTACCTATTGTAAATTACATTTAGCACTAATTTAATATGAAAAATAAGTTATTGATTTTACAACTACAATTCACTCATATTATAATATAATTTAATTGAAAGAAAGGAGATTATGAAAATGGATTTTAAATCCGTTGATTGGTTTAAATTAGCTGGATACTACTCAGAAAACTTTGAAGAATATGACATGGTACCTCATTCACATATTCGTACTGAAATCATGTATTGTAAATCAGGTGAATGTTCAATATCTTACGATTCAGCCGATCATAAAGCTGAAAAAATAATTCATCTCAGTCAAGGAGAATTTGTTATTGTGAATCCTGAAACTCCGCATAAACTTTCTAAAGGAAAGGGCGGGTTAGCCTTTATTTACAATTTAGAATTTATATATATTCATCCAACCTACGGAACAATTTTTACCATTAACAGCTTCTTAAAAGATTGCAAAGGTTTTATTAATATGCTAAAAGAACCTTTGATTAAATTAAATGATAATGGGCACATTTACCATCTGATCGAAATGATTCAACGCACGAGCGAAGATTTAGGATTAGATAATAGTAATACTTATTTGGATACATTAATTTATGCATTGTTTTATAATATTTATCATTGCTATGAGAAAAATCTTTATGTAAACATAGGATATAAATATTTAAAAGAAGCTATCAAATATATTGAAAATAATTATAGTTTAGATATTAATATTTCCGACATTGCTAAAGAAGTCGGTATTAGTCAGTCCTATTTACGTAAGCTGTTTAATCAAATTCTTAATACTAATATTATTAATTTTATTAATACACACAGAATCGAGAAATCAAAATCGTTATTACATAATTCAACTATTTCAATAGAAAAAATCTCTTTATTAGTTGGCTTTACCTCAAGACAAAATTACACAAAAACCTTTAAAAGACTTGTAGGAAAAGAACCTACTCAATTCAGAAAGGACTTAGAAACTTTTAAAATGTATAAATACATACAGGGAGTTGGCACCTTTAACACGATACATATCAAGAGTGACCAAGATCAGAGTAAACCTGAATATGAAGGTGTATCAAAGATATATTACCCTGAAAAATAGAGAAAGTTTGTTGCCATTTGTGTTTTCTTGGTAATCGTAAACGCTTGCACCGTTGTAAAGAGTCCGTATGCTGACATAGTTGCGTGTCCATAGATTACCAGATATAATTGGCAAAGTAAATAATATGGAAGGAATAAAAAGGCCCGTGTGTTGTAGCCCTATATCCATTAGAGCATCCCGAAGCCTTGCAAACTAAATGCATGGTAATTGTATCAAATTTCAAGCAATTTGTGGATAGGAAAATAAAATATTTACGATTACGGGGACGCAAATTGGCGGTTTGTTGTTTTCTAATTACAGCAACCCGTCATACGCCTGCCGATCGCCTCGACGGCACTGGCCTAGCGCTCACTGACGGCGTATGCATAAATATTTATCGTGGTGGATGACAATTATTTAACTAATCGTATTACAATGGTATTACAATGAAACGACTAAGAGGCTCCAAAACCTACCAAATTTTACTGTTTTCTCGTTTTTTGAATTCCGGGTATTAAAAAGCCCCAAATGCAATGATATCAGCGTTTGAGGCTCTTGTTTTGGAGGCACCATCCAGATTTGAACTGGAGGATAAAGGTTTTGCAGACCTCTGCCTTACCACTTGGCTATGGTGCCTTATAATTTAAAGGCCAACCTTTGAAAGATCGGCCTTTAACTGGAGCGGGATACGAGATTCGGACTCGCGACTTTCACCTTGGCAAGGTGACACTCTACCACTGAGTTAATCCCGCACATTGACCATATCTTTTGGTGACCCGTAGGAGAATCGAACTCCTGTCTTCGCCGTGAAAGGGCGATGTCTTGACCGCTTGACCAACGGGCCTTATAAAATGGTAGCGGCGGTCGGGTTCGAACCAACGACCCTTCGGGTATGAACCGAACGCTCTGGCCAACTGAGCTACGCCGCCATATTGAAAAATATGTTTGCTCTCGCAATGTGCTATGTAATATTATCAGTCACTTGAGTTTTTGTCAATACCCAAATTTACTGTCATAGTGCCTAAAACTCAATTCCTTTTCGTGCATTTATACCTCTGTCGTAAGGGTGTTTGACCTTGTTAATGCAAGACACGTAATCCGCCAGCTCGATGAATTCAGGTAAAGGGTTTCGGCCGGTAAGGACCACCTCTAGATTTGCAGGTTTGCTTATAAGAAAATCAAGCACCATATCCTTGTCAATGTAGCCATACGAGGTCGCTCCGATCATCTCGTCAAGGACAAGCAGGACCTTTTGGGACGGGTCGATTTCGGCAACGGCTTCAATGGATTTTTGGAACATTAGCTCATGAAGCTCAATCATATGCTCCTTCTGGGCTTTGTTGAGCTCCCATGTGTAGGCTTTGTAGAGGTCGGCATGAATGACTTTTACATTGGGCATGCTTTCCAGTATTCTAAGTTCGGAAGATTCGCCGCCTTTGAAACACTGCATGATTACAACCTTGTAACCTGCACCGCTGGATCTGACTATAAGGCCTAGGGACGCGGTTGTCTTCCCCTTGCCCTCGCCGCAGTATATATGTATAAGACCGTTTTCCAAAAATGTTCCTCCTGAAAATAATAATGTGTAAACGTAGATGCTATTAATCGGTATAACTGCAATGTGCCTTTATAGATGAATCATTTATTACGCTTTTTCTTCGACCACTTCATCGCCAGTGTCAAAATCTGAGACGTAAATTTTGCAAGGTCCGAGTTTGCACCGCCCTCGTTTTCACGAATGACCTTGAGCAGGTGGTCTCCGGATTCCATAAGTCGCACATAGGCATCGGAAACCTTGCGTGGCTTTATCTTTTCTTGCTTGCGCACCACTTCTATTCTTAGACCTTCGTCTATCAGTGAATTGCGCATAAAATCAAATTTCGAGCGATAATTCGGTGCGATTACACTGTGCCCAAGATCTGTGAGAGTGGTGGAAAACGCTTCAACAACGCTTGTTTCACCATGTATTACAAAAACTTTCTGAGGCTTTGGAGAATATGAGCCAATCCATTTGAGCAGTCCGGATTTATCTGCATGGGCCGAGAGGCCACGGAAATTTACGATTTTGGCTGCTACGATAATCTCTTCACCGAATAGCTTCACATGCTTGATACCGTCAAGAATCATACGCCCAAGCGTTCCATTTGCCTGATATCCGACAAAAACTATTGAGCATTCTTTTCTCCATAAATTATGCTTTAAGTGGTGACGGATTCTGCCGGCATCGCACATGCCACTTGCGGATATAATGACCTTGGGTTCTGTGTCTTCGTTCAGTTTTTTTGATTCCTCAGTGGTTTCTGTTATTCTGAGCCCCTCAAACTGTGTCGGATGAAATCCATCATTTATAACTTTTATTGTTTCATCGTCTGCATAACCTTTTAGATTCCCGTCGTAGATGCGAGTAGCTGCTCCTGCAAGCGGGCTGTCGACGAATACTTTGAAGTTCGGAATGCTTTTTACAAGATTCTTTTCCTTCATTTCACGTATGAAATACAGCAGTTCCTGCGTTCTTCCAACCGCAAACGAAGGGATTATGACATTCCCGCCTTTTCCCAGCGTCTCGTCTATCAGTTGCGCAAGGTCATTTACATAGTCACCGCTGTGTTCGTGGTCACGGTCGCCGTATGTGCTTTCCATTACAACATAATCCGCATCTTTTATATATTGGGGATCCCTTATTATGGGCTGGTTCAAGTTTCCTATGTCTCCGGAAAACACAATTTTCTTCGTTGTGCCTTTTTCTGTCATCCAGACATGTATGCTTCCAGAGCCGAGCAGATGTCCGGCATCGGTAAACATGAAAGAGATTCCTTCGTCCATTTTTACCACTGTTTTGTATTCGCAGGGTACAACGAGTCGCAGGGTGTCCTCGACATCTTCAATCGTGTACATCGGTACAGCCAGGTCCTTGCCGGACCTTTTGCCCTTTTTGTTATCCCACTGCGCGTCCATCATCTGGATGTGTGCGCTGTCTCTAAGCATTATTGTAATCAGGTCAAATGTAGCGCGGGTTGTAAAAATCCTGCCGCTAAATCCGTTTTTTACAAGAAGCGGAAGCCTTCCGCTGTGGTCTATATGTGCGTGGGTCAATAAAACAGCATCGATTTCATTCGAGTTGAAAGGAAAAAACTGATTGTCCTTCTCATCCTCTCCCTGCTGCATTCCGCAGTCTATCAAAACCCTTGCATCGTCTACCTCGAGTTGATAGCAGCTGCCGGTAACCTCTTTTGCTGCTCCGTAAAATGACAATTTCATATGACAGGTCTCCTTCCAAGTGTAAATAATAAGTGTTTGTCGTTTGTGGTTTTATATATTTGTAAGGGATATGGTTTGCCGTTTGTTTTTGTTTGCAAATGTGTTAGTTGTTGTCTGTAGTTTGGGGTGTTGTGTGTTTGTAAGGGTTATGGTTTGCCGTTTGTCCTGGCTAGGTTTATGGTCTGGTTTTGGTTTGATGTTTATTTGTAAGAGTTATGATATATTATAAGTTTCTTTTGAGTTTTTTGCCATGCTTTATGAAAAATTATTTTGTGTTTTCGTTTAGTATAGCGTTTTAAATTATTTTATATAATTCATGTGCCATCAAAACGCATTCGGCAAACTATTTATTAGTATTTACAATTGTATAACATAAATAAGTTTGCTATAGATCTTACCCTCTTGCAAGCTCATGGCAGTTTATTTTAGTAAATCTTACCCTCCGGCAGTCCTTTTGCGATTTCGTCAGCCAGATCATACAGGTGACCGAATCTCTCCGCAATTCGCAGGATTGTGAACTTTGGGCGAACCTCCTTGCCGTGGGCTATGGCGTCGTAAGTCTCTGATACTGTGTAGCCAAGCTGATGAGGGTACACAGGGCCTCCCATTGCTTCTATCATGGCTTTGTAGCTTGGTAGGAGCAGAGGAATTGTCTTTACAAAATCAATTCCGTAGGTGTTCATTGATTGCTGCAAAACTAGTTTCTGATCCTCCCATTTCTTACCCTGGGGAGGCTCGGATTCGTTTCGCGAAATGGCCTCGTCTGCAATACTGCCATACACTCTTCTAATTTCGCTTTTCCACTTTTCGGTAGGCATTATCGGCCTTTGTTCGGGCATGGCAAGGCTTAGAGAAGATGTGGCAAGGCTTTGAGATGGCGTAAACTGTCCAAAAAGTCTATAGTACATATAAAGTGATATCAATGTTCCTATACCGACCTTGTCGCCGTGAAGACTGCCGGTTTTTCCGGTTCGTACGTCCTTCATTTCGAGCAAATGTGAAATCTGATGTTCGGCGCCGGATGCAGGTCTTGTTGTGCCCATCATCTGCATGGCGATTCCGGTGAGGGATAAGACCTGCATTAGTTTGCCGCAGGCGTCGGGGTCCGCTTTGGCAAGCTCGTCGGATAGTGCCGTGCACTCGTACACGGCCTTTTCGACGAGAGTGGCGATAAGCGGACAGTAGGGCTCCCCCTCGACGTCATAGGCCAGTCTCCAGTCTATGACGGCGATGATCTTGGCGAGCACGTCGCCGAAGCCGGCAGCTGTCATTTTGCGAGGCGCGCTCGCCAGGATCTCGGTATCTGCGAAGATACCGAGGGGAGCCCGCCCCGGGTACGACGTCTTGAATCCGTCCACCATGATCGGCGAGGACGAAGACGCGTACCCGTCCATCGACGCCGCAGTCCCGAACGCGACAAACGGCTTACCCATCATAAACGATGTGAAACGAACCGTATCAGTTATTGTCCCGCTTCCGCAGGACACCAGAAAGTCCACAGGTTCCTGCATAGCGATCAGTAATCTCCCTATGGCAGCGGAATCCGCGTGTAAATCGTCCCGCATAAAAACGAATTTGGAGGGATTATATTTTTTTAAGGATTCTAAAAGTCTCTCACCTGCGATTTCATATGTGTTTTTATCAAAAACAACCAGGCATTTTCCTGAAATTTCCAGTCCTTCTAATTCTTCACCAACGGAATCAACAAGTCCTTTACGCAAAACAAGCTTTTGTGTAACCATTGTATGGCGTTTGCCGCACTCCGGGCAAATGAATGACTTGCCCATCAGGTCCTCAACGATTTCAGACACGCTCCAGCCCTGCCATTTTTCAAATTCCGGTTTTGTATTTTCTCCCATGACTAATCCCCCATCAAAAAGTATTAATAATCAAAATTATAATCTTTAACACTCAAATTTATCAGTATCTATTATATTGTAAATTTTTAGAAAAATCATGTGCTAGAATTTTCTGATATGTTTTAATAACTTTGCAATTCCCAAGCCCTTCAAATTGAACCAGTTTTCATTAAATAGTGTCTGGATAGAAAAATCACGTGATACAAGTTCTCTAGTCCGTAAATTATATGGAAAAGCGCGTGACACTTTACGTGTCTGCCAACACTGCTATTGTTGGCAAGCGGTTTTCTCAAGCTCTAATAGTTTGAATGGCGCATATATATGTGCCATTCAAACTATTAAAGTATTATAACACAACGTTTATTACGATAAATAATGTTTTTGCCATTTCATATTGCTTTTGGCGTCAAAAATGTTTATGATATTGTTTACAGCATTTACAGAAAGCTGTATGCAAAAACAAATTGAGGAAGTGAATCAAGATGTACGATATAATAATCATTGGCAAGGGACCGGCGGGAATTTCCGCGGCGATTTACGGGGTAAGGGCCAACAGAAAGGTTCTTGTTATAGCAAAGGATTTTGGCTGGCTCGCCAAGACCGACAAAATCGAAAATTACTATGGTTTTGAGAATCCGATTTCAGGCATGGATCTTCTCACAGCAGGCATAAAGCAGGCCGAGAGACTTGGTGTTGAGTTTGCTGACGGAGAAGTCGTCGGAATTGAGAATTATGACGGGTTCAAGGTCAAAACCCTTGGTGCGGAATTTGAATCAAAAGCAGTCATTCTGGCCACCGGTATGCCACGCAAAAAGTCCCAGATCAAAAATCTTACAGATTACGAGGGTCGCGGAGTCGGATATTGCGCCATATGTGATGCGTTTTTCTACAGAGGCAAGGCTGTTGCTGTTGCAGGCAATGCTGATTATGCCTATGAGGAGGCATCGGAGCTTTTGCCTTTCACCAAAAATTTGACCATCTATACAAACGGCCGTGAATACACAGGAACTGCTCATACGACTGATAATTTCGATGAAAATATCAAACTCGACAAAAGAAAAATCGACCATCTCGAAGGCGAAGAAAAACTTGAGCGAATCGTTTTTGACGATGGAAGCTTTGCCTTGACGGATGGGTTTTTCGTAGCGGAAGGAACTGCAGGAGCGATGGATTTTGCCTACAAGCTAGGTCTCGAAAACGACGGAAAGACAATCAAGGTTGCGAAGAACCAAAGCACTAATGTTCCCGGATTCTTTGCTGCAGGCGACTGTGTCGGAGGTATACTGCAGATCAGCGTAGCTGTTAGCGAAGGTGCGACTGCGGGTTTATCGGCGATTGAATTTTTAAAACAATCTGAAAAGTAAATTTTCAGACCAGGGAAGATCTCCTATGCAATGCAAAATACATAGAATGATAAAATATAATTTTATCGCTCTGCACTGTATATGAGATGCAGTTTTGATCCAGCCGAATCAGTTATGACTTGAAGAATCGCCCCAGCCTAATAAGTCATGGCTTGAAAATTCTGCCCAGCCGAATCATTTATGACTTGAAAATTAGGCTGTACGAAGCAAATAAAATGTCCCAACAACAACAATAACAATAATAATAATAATAATAATAATAGTAATAGTAATAGTAATAGTAATAAAATATAAGGATGGTATAAAATGTCAGACAAATTAACCTGGTCGGATTTTATAGATGAATGCAAAAACTGTCAGAAATGCGGTCTTGCCGCAACAAGGCAGAACGTTGTCGTATATCGTGGAAGTGTAAGAGCTCCGCTCATGTTTATAGGTGAAGCCCCTGGTGCACAGGAGGATGAGCAGGGAATGCCTTTTGTCGGAGCGGCGGGGAAGCTTCTCGACCTTTTGCTGACAGCCAATGCAATCCCTCCGGAGTCTTATCATATTTGCAATATAGTAAAATGCCGCCCACCCGAAAACCGTGTCCCCACGCCTGACGAATCCAAGGCCTGCAAGACCTTGCTTGCTACCCAGTTCAAGTTTGTAAAGCCACGTATCATAGTGCTTCTGGGAGCTACTGCATACAAGAATTTTACCGGTTCCACAGAAGGCATAACTAAAATCCGTGGTGAATGGATTGAGAAAAGCGGCTATCTTATCATGCCGACTCTCCACCCTGCTTATATACTGAGGAATAATAACGAGAGAATCTCGCTTTGGAACGACCTCGAAAAAGTAAGGGCCAAAATGGAGGAACTCGGGTTCCTCGAACCGCTCCCCCTTCCACCTGCAATGCCAACGGCAAGAAAATAATGTTAAAAGGGACACAATCGTGTCCCTTTCGCATTTTACAAAAACTTCGACATCTCACCCGGCTTTTCGCCACGTAATTCACGGACTATCCGCACCATGTTGAGATATCCTTCAACAGGCACATAATCAGGTATTGAGTTTCCTGAGCCGAATGCAAACCCACCGTGTCCTTTGCACTTGGAAACGACTGAATGTATGTATTCTTTCATTTCAGCATAATTCAGCCTGCAAACCGCATCGGTGTCTATGCCACCGAAATTTCCTATCCTGTCACCGTACTTTTCGACCCAGTATGGGAACGGTGCAATCTGGTCTTCGTTTGAGTGCTTGGCATCTATTTTGGCTACTGTAATCAAGTCCTCCATCACGTCGAAAATGCATCCGCAGGAATGCAGAAGAAAGGGCATCTCTGCAGCATGTACCAGTTCAATTATGCGTTTGTATTGCGGAATGATAAATGCTTTAACATCCGGGGTTTTCAGCAGAGTGCTGCTTTTGAATCCTAGATCGTCTCCGAATCTCAGAACACAGTAAATGTCCGAATATTTCTCAATAAATTTCTGCCAAATGATAGAACTGACATCCCCTATCTTCTTAAACAGGTCTTGGTAGAGGGAAGGATCGTCTTCGGCAATATAGCAAAGGTCCATAAATCCTACGATATCCTGTACGCTCTCAAAAATTCCATTCCCAGGTCCACCGATACATTTCATTCCGACGGGCATTGTCTCTCGCAGCGCCTCATAAAACAATGTGTATGCTTTAAAAAACAAATCCGGAATCTCATCCCACGGGTAACGGTCAAAATCCTCGCGTGTCTTGATAACTCCGTCCTTGTGGCCACCCAGTGCTCCGCTACCCGGCATGATAGGCCCGATGCAGGTTTCGTAAGAAACCGTGTCGTATCCCATTTCCAAAAAGAAACGGTTATAATTTCTAAAAAATTCTTTCTTTGACTCGTAATCGCCAAAATACAGTTCAGCGAACTTGCAATCCATGACTTTTTCCATAATTCCCGGGCTGATATAGTGTTCGTACAACGGGAGACGAACTGCTTCAATGTTCTTTGCGGCATTAAGTATGTTGTTGTAATCCGGTTGAAATTTCATTTTGGTTCCTCCTCGTAAAATCGATTCAGTTTAGCTGACAATGTTAGGGTTGTATGCTAATGTGTTTGTATGATAGTGTGGCTGATAGTATTTTCGCGAGTATGTTTTAAATACGGCTGTTATTAATTACAATATAAACGAATTCAACCGTTTTTTATACCGAAATTATTTACACAAACATGTCAAAAATTTACTTTTTTATCTGAAGATATAAATCAGCTTGCTATGTGAATCAGTGCAATGACTGGATGAACTTTCGAGGTGAGTATCCACGCACTTTTTTGTAGCTTTTACTGAAAATCGAACTGTTGCCAAAACCCGTCTCCAGTGCTGCCCCAGTGACTGTCTGGTCACCTTCGATCATTCTTCTCTCCGCTTCGCAAATCCTTATATACGACAGGAATTCATGAAATCCCTTTCCGGTATGTTTTTTGAAATATCTTGAAAAATATGAATAGTTGAAATTGAGCTGCAAAGCCGCCGATTTTAGGTCAAAGTCCGCTTTGAGTGCATTGTCTTCAATAAATTTAAGCATGCTCGTAAGGGATTTGTTTTTGACATAATCCTGCTTAAGCAGCACATTCGGTACAACCAGCAAATTAAGTCTTATCAGAAAAGATATCATCACGGAGATGTATCCTTTAATGGCAATTTCGAAACTAAGCTCTTTTTTGAGGTATTCTTCAAGTAAAAATGAAGAAATGGTTTTCATCGGTTCGAGATATGGAGTTCCGCCCAGGCTTTTCATCGGTGAAATATTTATATTCAAAAACGAGGTTATGTATATGGATTCAAATGAATTGGTGTAAATTGAATCAATGAATTCCGGCAGAAATTTGATAACCATGATTTTTACATCGTCTTCCGGCTCGCAAAAAGTCGAGTGAACATCGCCCCTCTTGATAATTATAAGGTCGTTTTCGTTTATCTGGAATTTTTGGCGGTTAATCGTCTGCTCGGCGCTTCCCTTTACTACAAAAAGAATTTCAAAGCAGTCATGCCAGTGGGGAGCCACGGTGAAATGCGAGGAAAGGTTGTCCTGAAGCAAAATTTCAACTGCTATCGGACTTTGAAAATTCAATATGTCTTCGCAAAAAGATTCTATCTTGTTGTCGATCAAAATTTTCTTGTCATGTTGGCTCATTATCTATACCCTTCTCAAAATATTTACGGTGCTAAAAACACTAATATTTTTTAGTATATTATAAATATTTATTGTTTCAGGTTGTTGGAAAAATTTCTCAAGACTAGGCGATGGTATTTTCAAATGAGAGGCGCAACGCTAAAACAAAAGTTTTAGCGTGTGAAAATCTGCAAGTAGCAGATTTTCTTTTGCATTTTCATATGTTACTAATTCCAACTTTTCACCGACGCCATATAGATAAAACAAAAGTTTTAGCTACTGGAGTTTTAATACAATCTTCTAACGGAAACAACTGATGAGCGCAAGGCAGCGTCCCCATCCAAACTGACAATTCGCACCGTGGATTTTGTTTTGCGCGACATCATCACCTGTCCTTCTCCGACAACTATTCCCATCTCGGAGATAGTTCCGCTTTTTGAAGTACCGTCGCCAAAAAATATCAGGTCGCCCTGCTGAAGCAGTTCGTAATTCAGCATCTTGGTCTGCGCGTCGAATTGTACGGTTACCGCCTTGCCCGCCTTGCTTTGAGCTACTTTGTCCCTGGGTAGTGCGACTCCGTTAATCATTGCACACACAAACGCTATGCCGTCAGATGATGCTCCATTTGCCGTGATTCCACCTTCAACATATGTTGTGTTATTAAAGGATAGGGCTGTCTCGTAGAAGTTTTTTGCACTGCTCTTTTTGATTGATTCGTCGACTTTCAGCTTGACAATGCCGCTTGCACTTATCCAACCGTAGGTTTTATCAGGCAAAACAACCCTGTAAACATTACTGCTTTGAAAATCCGAATAAAGTGTCGTACCCATAACTACTTCCATTACCAGTGAACCATTGCTTGAATGGCTCATGACTCTTTTGGATTTGGTGACTACGATTATCTTGTTTGAGTAAAGCGAGGGTTCTACACTCTCAGTGTTGGAAGTCACGTCTTTTTCGATTACATATCCCTTGGTTCCGTCAGCAGCTGTCATATTCAAAAACCCATAAGTTTTGCGGTCCGTAATTTTGATTACATCATTATATAAAAGCTGTGTCACCCTTGCGGATCTAATATCAGGAGTTATAAAAACATCAATTGTCTGCTTGCTTACAACTGCGTAATCGGCTGACTTGTATAATAAATCGGATGCTTTGTCATTGTCGTCCTTTTGTACAAACCTGCTCATTACCGCATTCAAAATCATCGGTCCTGTCCAGAAAACAAGCAGCAAAATCATTATGGTTAGGACAACAGGAATAATCCAGGCTGGTCTGCTCTTCGTACGGTATGTGTCGATATACAAGTCCTTGTCGCCTATAAATGGTATCTTGCTCTTTTTGCTATCACTTGCATCTGAGCTCTTAAAAGGATCTGTATTTACACCGCCGCCAAAAAATCCGGATATTCTGTTGTTACGCTTGCTTTTGCGTTTAGAACCGGATTGATTGTAGATATTGTATTTTTTGCTTTTAAAGGGATTCGATTTCAAGTTTTCGCCTCTTTTTCGCTGATAACACACATGGCAACAGCAGTTTCTTCAGTGTGGGAAAGGCTTATGGAAATTTCTGCGTAATTGCTTTTTTCAAAAAATTCCTTCGTCGTTCCGTATAAAACGATAAAGGGTGCACCATATTTTCCTTTTTGAATTTCTATCTCCTCGAAGTTTACCCCGTCTCGGCCGAATCCTGTTCCGAAAGCCTTGCTTACAGCTTCTTTTGCTGCGTATCTTCCTGCCAGCGAATCAACTCTGACAGAGCCGTCACTTCTCGTGCAGTCTTTGATCTCGGATGCCGTCCAGATTCTGGACAGATTATCCGTTCCCCGTCTTTCGAGCAATTTTGCTATTCGATCCAAAGATACGATATCAATTCCGCATTTCAAACAGGACACCCCATACAAACTCTTAGATATTCTTCATTTCTTTTACAATGATGATTATTAATGCTATTAAACCAATTCTGTTACTATTTTACATTTTAGTTTTAGGTCATAGTTGAATTTATATTTTTTCATTTTGCGACAAACATTGTGCCTTCCATTTCGCCGCTCATGTTGAATTTATGTCTTTATCTTTTCATTTTGCGACAAACATTGTGCCTTTCATTTCGCCGCTCATAATGGATTTGATTATCGAAGGATCCTGTCCGTTTGCGATAATCATATGTATTCCCGCGTCGGTTGCAATCCGTGCCGCTTCTATTTTCGTTCTCATGCCCCCGGTCCCACGGTTCGAGGATACATCGCCCGCAAATCCAATAACTTCAGGGGTTATATCCACCACTGTGTCAATCAGTTTCGCATCTGGATTTTGCTTTGGATCGCAATCGTATAGGCCTGATATGTCTGATAGCAATATTAAAAGGTCTGCCTTGATAAGCGAGGCAACCATTGCGGACAAGGTGTCATTGTCACCGAAAGTTCCGTTGTGGTAAATCTCCTTGGTGGATACTGTATCGTTTTCGTTGACTATCGGGACTATCTCCTTCTCGATAAGGCACTCGAAAGTATTGCAGATATTCTCCTTTGTCACACCGTCTTCAATGTCATCGCGAGTCAAAAGTATCTGGCCTACCACATAACTGTACTCTGAAAAGAATTTCGAATACAGATTCATTAGTTCACACTGGCCAACAGCCGCTACCGCCTGCTTCTCTCTGATTGTCTCAGGCTTTTTGTCAAGTCGCAGCCGTCCCATCCCGATTCCGATTGCACCCGACGACACCAGTATCATCTCGTGACCCTGATTCATCTGATCGGATATCGCACAGCAGAGTTTCTCTATGTTCTTTAAATTTGCGCGTCCGTTATCGTAGGTAATTGAGGATGTTCCAACCTTGACAACGATTCTTTTGCATTCTTTTAATTTGCTTCGGTGAATCATAACTTATGCTTCCTCGCTAATAAATTCATGGTGTAAAAAGCGTGGGCTTGCCGACCGCTTTCTGCCACATTATAATATACTATACCTTATTTTGAGGATTTTTTCCATATTTTTTGGAACAGTCTACTGCAAACTATGGTAAACCATCAACAATTTAGCTTCTGCCATCTATCTTGATCTTTCCCTGATTTAGATGCAATTGTTTGTTCAAAAACAACTTATCCTCTACTCCACTTTATATTAGCATATCCATATGATACTACAAAAAGGCTCTGCTATAAAATCGATGCCCTCCAGGTCTGTTCTTACGCCGTTTTCGGTCTGCGCTAATATCTGTGTATCGTTAAGTGCATAGCTCGTTGTGGTGGTGCCGACTGTCTTGCTTGTAAGGTAATTATATCAAGCACAGTAGCATTTTAAGTTACTCAATATACTTAGTCATAATATGCTTTTATTGATGGCTCATCTGGATTATCATTAATTTGATGCCAGTTATCAGAAGTAGAAGCTATTGATTTAATTATAATTCGTAGTCCATAAATTCCTAAATCATCATTTATATCATCATAAATTAGCTGCTGATAATAAATAATATATATATCAATTTTTGTTTTAAATGTAATACTTACATCTATGGATAAATTCTTTTTTCCATAATTATTGTGTCCACCCGTTGTAAAATAATAATCGTGTGATAAATATTCACCTTGACAGAAATTAATAACTTCTTCAAGTTTTTCATCTAAATTATCAATTTTAGAGATGGCGTTTTTTGTTAACAATTTCTTCAATGATGAAGTGTCTCGTTCAATAAAGGCTTCAGCAACATTTTTTTGGCTGACGGATGCAGCATCAGCATCTAATCCACTGTTAGTTATTTGATTTACTGTTTTTCTGAAAATCCCACATGAAGTAAGTCCAAATACCATAAAAATAATCACCTCAACCACTAAAAATTTTTTTAACATTATTTTATAATTTTTCATTATATTCACCCTCATGTTCATTTGTTTACCATGTAAAGTAAGCGAAGCGTCTTGATGGAATAAATTTCCAATATGGATTGCCATCATATCTATCAAAAAATGCTTTCCAAAGATCCGGTTGATACCAAAAATCTATTGAGCCAGACATAATCAAATCTAAAGCCTTTACCCGCTGTAATTTTGGATTGAATCCTGTTATCCACCAGTTTGGCGAACTCGGACTCCAGCTAAATACAGGACCTGTTCTCTTATCAAATAAATTTAATGTCATTTTCATTGCATTCCTAGTAGCACAAAGCATATGCCCAAAAAGATTATAATAATAAATTCCCACTTCTCCACCTGCGCCAAGATTAATATAATCACCTTTCCACATCCAAATCATATAGTCTATTTTTCCTACTTTGAAAGGAAATTTTAAAAATTTCATATCTGTTGCGCGGTCAAACACCCAATCATAAAAATCATTGTATCCAAAATATTTTTGCCACGCATTTTGATTTACATGGTATATACCACGTCGGTCTTTTTCAAAACCAAATTTAGATAGGAGTTTGTCTAATATACCTAATTGGGTTGCAATTGTAAACAACACAACTGGAATGTTAAAGGGAAATTTAAATCTTAATAATACTTGTGTAGCATCTAAAGTACTATTAATGAAATCTATTAGACTTCTACCAATTTTCTTCCAATTAGGCCAATATCCGGTTAAGTCAACTTTCATAATTGGACAATTTCCACAATACACATATAAATTATCACCTGTCAGCTCGTCCTGTGTAACTTGCAATATGCTTGTGTCGTCCGCATTAATAAATCTTCCGGTGTTCGGGTCATAATATCGAGATTGCAGATAGTACAATTCTGTCTCGACATCATAGTAGTATCCACGGTACCTGAAAGGGTTTGCCTGACCTAATGTAGTTGCCAAGGTGCCAGTGACGGAAAGTTTCTGCCCCCATGCGCTATAGATATATTCTACCACGATTGTGCCTGTGGAATCAATAAGCCCGGTAATATCTCCCAGGATATTTGTTACATAGTAGTATTCGGTGCCGTTGTAGCGTAATGCTATCAGCTTACCGTTGCCATCGTAGCGGAAATCTGTTCTTACGCCGTTTTCGGTCTGCGCTAATATCTGTGTACCGTTAAGTGCGTAGTCCGTTGTGATGGTGCCGACTGTCTTGCTTGTCCTTATCCCTGAATCGTTGTATTTATAGGTTGTGGTAACTCCGCTTTTGTTAAAACTCTCCAGCTGCCTGCCCATCGTCCAGGTCAGTGCGCTGCCCATGTAGCTTGACGGGTTGCCTGCTGCGTCATATGAAATGTCCTGTCCATTAAAGCTTGCAAGCTGATCTTTCCAGATTCCTGTGCTATAAGTGTACGGTAATTCACCAAGGAGGGAAGTCGGAGCTACTCCTTCGGATGTTATTATATATATCTTCTTGCTTACAATGTTTCCACCCTTGTCGTATTGCCATGTGTATGTGACATTGGCGGGTATGTTATCCTCACGAACAAGCTGGCCGGCTTCATCATAGACATATCTGTACAGGTCTGTTGTCAATATTATGCTCGAGGTAAAAGACAAGAATCTTTCCGCACTGAAATGCATCCAAATGACAGATTCTAATCTATCGCATACGAGAATTGAAGAGGAATGGGCGCGTTACAAGTATTACGTAATGTCAAAATCCGCAGCGATTTATGTTAAAATCCGCAAAATCATGAACGAACACAACTTAAAGGTCAGTGAATATAGTAAAATCATGAGCGAACACAATTTGATGACAAGTGAATATAGTAAAATTGCTTGTAATGACAGCAAATTGATGCTTCAATCCAATGCATACATTAATGAGCAAACCAGGGAAACTGCACTTCTATTTTATAAGCTTATCGAAAAAGCACAAAAACTCCCGGAGGACAAAGGTGCTCAAATCAATGCAGCACAGCATGTCTGGGGATACATGAAAAAGACTTGTGCGCCAAAAGACAAAGTTCATTTCCAGACTTTGTTGTCCGATTATGATTCAGGTAAGAAGTCAATTCAGTCGGTAAAATCATTTTTATTCAGGGAAACTAACAATCAAGCGATTCTGTATTTGCAAAAATCGCATTATTTTTACTTTTAGATTATTTATTTCAAAATGATACCAAAATCAATAAGCCTTGCGGGTGAAAATGGAAAATCCGGCCAAGGAACTGTTTCACTGTTAGAAAATTCATATAGTTAAATTATAATGTATTTGACTTTTATTGTAGAAATGAGTATAATTTTCCCAAGGGAGGGTTAATAAATAAGAAGAAGGTGACTGAAATGAAATTATATGAATTTTTAATAGAAGGTTATGGCTATAATGAACCAATTTTTGTTAATGAGATTTCCATTGGGAGTTATTCACGTCCATGGCTTTTCAAGGAACTCAAAAAACTGGTTGATACGAATGCATTGAAACACTTTGATATCGGTATATATTATATACCGAAGAAGATGCCTTGGGGCGATTCATTTCCTGACTCTTATAAGGTTGTTGAAAGACGATTTTTATCAGATTCAATGAAATCCTACGGTTATGTTTCAGGGTTGACACTGTTGAATAAATTAGGCCTTACTACACAAATGCCTAATATGATTGAGCTTGTAACTAATAATGAAACCACTAGGGTACGTGATATAAAAGTCGGAGGTGTTAATGTAAGAGCAAGACGAGCACGTACTAAAATAACCAAGGAAAATGTAAAAGTCCTTCAGTTTTTGGATTTAATGAATGTTATAGGCATAAAATCAATCAGTGAAGATGACAAAATTAGGCTGTACCGTTTTGTCAGAGAATCTGGAGTGACACTTGATGATGTAACCAAGTATGCAGGATTATTTCCAGCAAAAGCAATGAAAAATATGATTGAAAGCGGGGTAGTAAATGAGATTACACGAAAATAAGGAATTATTGATACTCGTGTTTTTGAAGTATAACAATACGTAAAAATTAAGTCCACTAATATCAAAGAGGTAAAATTTAAGTTTTGCCTCTATAAAAATAGATATAAAGCTAAGGCTCTATATCTATTTTATAAATCTACTTGGATAGATTTTCTTCTGCATTTAAGAAGATTCTCTAAATCAATATCTTATGGCAGCATCGTTTCGCCCTGTAAATACCTATCGCATTCTCGTGCGGCGGCCCTACCCTCATTAATCGCCCAGACGACAAGACTCTGTCCTCTTCGCATGTCGCCAGCTGTGAATACACCTTTTTTACTTGTCATGTAGGTTTTTTCGTCCGCCTTGATATTGGATCTGGCATCCAGTTCGAGATTCAATGCTTTTGGCAATGTATCCTCGGGTCCCAGGAATCCCATGGCCAGGAGCACTAGTTGCGCTTTCAGTTTCTTTTCTGTACCGGGAACCGAAACAGGATTCATTCTTCCCTGTTCGTCTTTTTGCCACGAAACTTCTACAGTATTTACTGCTGTCAAATTGCCTTGTGCATCGCCATCAAATGACTTGACAGTGGTGAGATAGCATCTGGGGTCGCTTCCGTAAAGGTAGATAGCTTCTTCCTGTCCATAATCGGTCTTAAGCACCATCGGCCATTCAGGCCATGGATTGCCTGCCGTTCTCGAATCGGAAGGCATGGGCATTATTTCAATCTGCTTAACGCTTTTGCACCCTTGTCTTATGCTTGTCCCGACGCAGTCTGTACCTGTGTCTCCTCCACCAATTACAATTACATCTTTGCCTTTAGCGGATATAGGCGTGTTGTCTGGAATCTTGCCAAGACCATCAGCTTCGTTGTCAAGTATTGTACGGGTGTTGGCGCGCAAAAAGTCCATGGCAAAATGCACTCCGTTCAAGTTCCTTCCTTCAACCGGCAGATTACGGGGGTTTGTCGCTCCGCCACACAAAACAATTGCATCAAAGGTCTTACGTATATTTTCTATCTTGATATCCTTGCCGATTTCAGTTTCAGTAACAAAATCCACTCCTTCTTCATGCATCAAATCAACTCGTCTATGAACTACGGATTTATCAAGCTTCATGTTAGGAATGCCATACATCAAGAGTCCGCCTATCCTGTCTTCTCTCTCATAAACAGTTACCTTGTGTCCTGCCTGGTTAAGCTGGTCTGCACACGCAAGTCCTGCAGGTCCTGATCCCACAACAGCGACTCTTTTGCCTGTTCTTACTGCCGGTGGCGATGCCTTCATCCACCCTTCCTTCCAGGCCTTGTCAATAATATGGCACTCGTTGTTCTTAATCGTTACCTGCGGATCGTTGATACCCACTGTGCATGATCCCTCACAAGGTGCGGGGCAGACTCTGCCGGTGAATTCAGGGAAATTATTGGTTTTCCTTAAACGTTGCAGAGCTTCTTTCCAAAGACCCTTGTACATCAAGTCGTTCCATTCGGGAATGAGGTTGTTTATCGGGCATCCGGCGGCCGCACCCTTAATAAGAGTTCCTGTATGGCAGAACGGAATCCCGCAGTCCATGCATCTCGCACCCTGAATCTGCTGTTTTTCGTCGGTGTTGTGAGTGTGGAATTCATCCCAGTCACAAATTCTGTCCTTCGGTTTGCGATCCTTTGGTGTTTTTCTTTTATATTCCATAAAGCCGGTGGGCTTACCCATAATAAATCCTCCTTATAGTAGTTTTGCTAATTAGTATATTTTTCAAATATAAGATGGTAAACAAAACTTTCACTTAAAATAATAAAATACAAATTAGTAATTGCGGTTTGGTGCCTGTAAGCTAGTATGAAAAATCATGTGAAACCAAAGGTTTCTGACACCTTCTAATGGTGTCAAATGATTTTTCCTAGGGTGAAAAAATTAATTTTTTCACCCTGTTCACCCGATCCTCCTACGCTGTACATTCTTCAAATGCCGCAAGTAAAAGTTCGTCGCCCTCAAGTCCGTCCCTTGTCTTTACATTTTCGATGGCACTTAGCATGCGTGCATAATCTTCTGGCATTACTTTGACGAACATCGGAAGCATTTTTTCGAAATCGTTTAAAATTTCAGATGCTGTCTTACTCTCTGTATATTTTGCATGGTTTTCTATCATTTCGCGAAGCTGTGCAACGTCGGCTTCAGCTTCAACCTTTTCGAGAAGCACCATCTCCTTGTTGCAGGTATCTGCAAAATCGCCCTTTGCATCAAGTACATAGGCGACTCCGCCCGACATGCCTGCAGCAAAGTTTCTTCCTACGGATCCGAGTACAACCACTACTCCGCCTGTCATGTATTCGCAGCCATGATCACCCACTGATTCGACAACCGCTTTGGCTCCGCTGTTCCTTACACAGAACCTCTCGCCCGCAACGCCATTGATATATGATTCTCCGCTTGTAGCTCCGTAAAGTGCGACGTTACCTGCAATAATGTTCTTAGTAGTATCAAATGTGGCACTTCTGTCCGGTCTTACTATTATCTTGCCCCCTGAAAGCCCTTTGCCTACAAAGTCATTTGCATCCCCTTCAAGGTCAAGTGTTATTCCATGAGGTATAAAGGCACCAAAGCTCTGTCCGGCGCACCCTCTGAAATGAAGCTGTATCGTATCGGCAGGTAGTCCTTTGCGACCATATATTTTGGTAACTTCGCTGCCAAGCTGTGTGCCTGTGACACGGTTTGTGTTTCTAATAGGAAGTGATGCCTTGACAGGAGTACCATATTTGAGAGCAGATCTTGAAAGTGGTATGAGCACTCTCGCATCCATGGTCTTTTCGAGTTCGTGGTCCTGGCTCATTATACACTTCTTAGGTGCATCCTCACCCATATCAGGTTGGTATAAAAGGCATGAAAGGTCGAGTCCACTGGCTTTCCAGTGATCAATTGCAGTATCAGCCTCAAGCAATTCGGTGTGTCCGATTATATCATCAAGTTTCGTTACACCTAGCTCTGCCATTATCTCGCGCATTTCCATCGCTATGAATCGCATGAAATTTACTACATGTTCAGGCTTACCGGCAAATTTCTCACGCAGTTTTGGATTTTGTGTTGCAACGCCAACAGGGCAGGTGTCCAGATTGCATACGCGCATCATGACGCATCCAAGCGCAACAAGCGGCGCTGTGGCAAATCCATATTCTTCAGCGCCCAGAAGCGCTGCTATTATTACATCTCTGCCGGTCATGAGTTTGCCGTCGGTCTCTACTACGATTCTGCCCCTTAGGTTATTGAGCATGAGTGTCTGATGTGTCTCTGCAAGGCCGAGCTCCCAGGGAAGTCCTGCATGTCTTATGCTGGTAATAGGGGAAGCACCTGTTCCACCGTCATATCCACTAATAAGAACAACGTCTGCACGCCCCTTTGCAACGCCGGCGGCGATAGTTCCGACACCGACCTCTGAAACAAGCTTGACGCTTACTCTGGCAGATGTGTTGACGTTCTTTAAATCGTATATAAGTTCAGCAAGGTCTTCGATGGAGTATATGTCATGATGGGGCGGTGGCGAAATCAGGCCAACACCGGGTGTTGAATAACGGGTTTTTGCTATCCACGGATATACTTTGCTGCCTGGAAGTTGTCCGCCTTCGCCAGGCTTTGCTCCCTGCGCCATTTTGATCTGAAGTTCGCGGGCATTGACAAGGTATTCGCTGGTAACACCGAAACGTCCCGATGCCACCTGCTTTATCGAACTGCAGCGTGAATCACCGTTCTCCATAGTTATGAAACGCTCCGGATCCTCGCCGCCTTCACCTGTATTGCTGCGCCCGCCGAGTCTGTTCATCGCTATCGCCAGAGCCTCGTGGGCTTCTTTGCTTATAGACCCATAAGACATGGCGCCTGTTTTAAATCTTTTTACAATGCTGTCGACTGATTCAACGCTTTCAAGCGGGACGCTTCCTGATGATTTTTTGAATTTCAAGAGACCACGCAGTGTGCATAGCTTCTGATTCTCTTCGTTCAAAAGCGCAGAGTATGACTTGAAAGTATTGTAATCATTCGTTCGTACAGATTGTTGGAGTTTATAGACACTAAGCGGATTGAACTGGTGGTACTCACCATTGCTTCTCCATTTAAGGACACCTCCGCTTTCAAGTCCGGAATTCAGGCTGTTTGGCGAAAACGCTTCGCGTCGACGGCCTTCGCACTCTTTTGCAATAACGTCCAAGTCAATTCCGCCCAGCCGTGATGGCGTGGCTGTAAAATACTTGTCGATTACTTGCTGCGAGACCCCAAGTGCCTCGAAAATCTGAGACCCCTGATAGCTTTGGATTGTCGAAATTCCCATTTTTGAAATAACCTTGATTATTCCTTTGATAGCCGCTTTTATATAATTCTTGTGGGCATCGTATTCCGAAACACCTTTAAGGTTGCCATTTGCAATCAGGTAGTTTATTGACTCATAAACCATGTATGGGTTGATAGCGGATACACCGTATCCAATCAAAAGCGCCAGATGGTGGATTTCTCGAGGCTCGCCCGATTCAAGGATTATGCCGACGCGGGTTCTGGTTTTTTTCCTTATAAGGTGGTGGTGAAGACCGGAAACTGCAAGCAAAGAAGGTATCGGTGTAGTTGATGCGGTAAATCCGCGATCTGACAGGACTATTAGATTATGTCCTTCTTCAACCGCTTTGTCAGCCAGAATGAAAAGTTTTTCCATTGCGTTTTCCAGTGCTTTACCATCGCCTTTTGCACTGAAAAATATCGGAAGCGTTATGGCTTTAAAGCCCTCCTCTTTAATATTTCTCAGCTTCTCAAATTGTGCATTGGTCAGAATCGGATAAGTCATCTTAATCTGATGGCAGTCAATCGGTGAAGGATTTAACAAGTTGCCTTCGGTTCCCATGTATGTTTCGGTTGCGGTGACAATCTGCTCGCGGATTGCATCAATCGGCGGATTTGTAACCTGGGCAAAAAGCTGTTTAAAATAGTTGAACAAAGACTGCGGCTGGTCAGAAAGAACAGCCGGTGGAATGTCGGTACCCATTGCGCCGATAGGCTCCAGTGCATCTTTTGCCATTGGCATCAGGAGTGAATTTATCTCCTCAAAAGTATATCCAAAAAGCTTTTGCGCCTGCTCTATTTTTTCGGGCTCGATTACTTTTTGCTCATACTCTTCATAATTCAAATCTTCCAGATGCAAAAGGTTTTCATCAAGCCATTTGCTGTAGTCATTGGCCTGCGCCATTGATTTTTTAATCTCGTCGTCATCGATTATACGTCCCTGCTTGGTATCGATTATTAACATTCTTCCGGGACGAAGTCTCTCTTTTATTAAAATATTTTCGGCCGGAATATCAAGAACGCCGGCTTCAGACGCTAGAATAACCTGCCCGTCCTTTGTAACATAGTACCTTGACGGACGAAGTCCATTTCTATCCAGTGTAGCAGCTACAATTGAACCATCGGTGAATGCCATCGCAGCCGGGCCGTCCCATGGTTCCATGAGGACATTGTGATATTCATAGAAAGCTTTTCGCTCATCGCTCATGCTTTCGTGGTTGTTCCAAGGTTCCGGTACCATCATCATTGCAACATGAGGCATCGACCTTCCGCTGAGAGTCAGAAACTCCAGGCAGTTGTCAAACATCGCCGAGTCGCTTCCGTTGTTGTTGATAACTGGAAAAACCTTGTCGATGTCGCTGCCAAAGACGTCCGTCTTTATTCCCGACTGTCTTGCATGCATCCAGTTGATATTCCCGCGCAATGTGTTGATCTCACCGTTATGGATCAGGTATCTGTAAGGATGTGCACGTTCCCAGCTGGGGAAGGTGTTCGTGCTGTATCTCGAATGAACCAGCGCCATAGCCGTTTCGAAATCGGTACTTGTCAAATCGATGTAGAATTCATCCACCTGCTCGGCTGTAAGCATTCCTTTATATACTATCGTCCGGCTTGAAAGGCTGGCAAAATAAAAATACTTCTCGCTCTTTTCAGGTATGCCGACAATCATTTTCTCACAGCGCTTGCGTATGATATACAGTTTGCGCTCAAATCCGAGTTCGTCAAATTTATCGTTTTCGCCCATTCCAATAAAAATCTGGCGGATATAAGGACGGTTTGCTTTTGCAGTATCTCCCAGCGACAGTTCATTGATAGGCAGGGTTCTCCAGCCAAGAACTTTCTGACCTTCCTGCTGCACTATTTTCTCTATTGTATTTTCGCATCTCTTCCTGTTGACTTTAAGTCTTGGTAAAAAGACCATTCCCACACCATACTTGCCCTCGTCAGGCAATTCTATCTGAACTGAAGGACAGACATTTCGGAAAAACTTATCCGGCAGCTGCATCAAAATACCGGCGCCATCTCCCGTGTTCTCTTCGCTGCCTGCTCCTCCGCGATGAGCAAGATTCGAAAGAATCGTAAGTGCCTCTCGTACAATTTTGTGCTCTTTTTTGCCTGAAATATTAACAACTAGACCTATTCCGCAAGCATCGTGTTCGTACTGCGGGTCGTACATTCCCTGTTTGTTTGGCAGTCCATCTGGTTTTTTCATATAAACCCTCCCTTGAGCGTATAGCGTTTTGAAATAAGTTGCATATCTATAGCGTTTTGAAACAAGTTGTATAACAGATATGATATCAAAACGCTATTCGTATCGAATCTTTTGGAATTTCGGGGTAAAAAAATAGCGCACATCGTTTAAGGCTACGCATTCGCCCTTGAAGTACGCTCTTTTTCCAAAATCACCAAAAATCTATCTTAAAACCAGTTGGCTTACCGATTCGATTATTTCTAGCTACAATTTAATATATTTGACATTATATCATCCATCTCTTGCATAAATCAATACTTTTTATTATATTTTTGGATATTTTTGCAATTTATATAAATATATCTTGCATTATGTCGATTAATACAACAAATTATATATTGATATAAGTCAATTATACCCTATATGAATAATTTATCAATTCATTTGCTTGCATTTTATATGCTACAGGGTTGTTTATATCGTACAATGCTATCCTATAAGGCTGATGGGATTATGTTGGCCATTTGTTGATGTTTATATCGGCTGATGACAATTCATCTATCACTTAATAGTTTTTTGTAGGCAGACGGGGTTGTTCCGATTTTCTTGAAAAATACCTTGTTGAAATAGCTCAAGTTTTTGAATCCACATTCATACGCAACCTGTGTAATCCCCTTGTCGGTATCAATGAGCATTTGTTTTACAAGGTCGATGCGTTTTGAGACAATATATTCTACAAAAGTCTGTCCTGTTGTTTCCTTGAAAATAACACAAAAATGCTGCGGTGTGACATGCAGAATTTGCGCCATCTCATTCACAGTGAGTGGCGATAAAATGTTCTCCTCTATCTTTTCTAAAACTGTTTGCAATCGTAAAAGTGCTTTCCGTTTTTGATTTGTTGTCAAATCGGATTTAAAGTGGCGGTAAAGTAAAGTCAGCAGGGAAAGCAGTTTTGCCTTGATCATCAGCTGCCAGCCCGGCTGCAGTTGTGTATATTCCGCTTCAATTTCAAAAATTAATTTGTTTATCTCGTCAAAATACGGAGTATCCCGGGAAATTTTATTGCAAAAGCCTGCCTGTCGGTCTACAAAGGTTTTAATATAGTCATAATCCAGCAGGTTTTTGGAACCGGACCATATAAGTGAAGGGTTGAAAACAATTACTATCTGGTTGAGACCATCTTCACCGACGTACATCCTGTGAGGCTCGATATTGTTGATTATCATCAGCTCGCCCTGATTTAAATCATATTTTCTGTTTTCGATTTCATAGACTCCGCTGCCGTTTTTGGCAAAAGACAGCTCGAAACAGTCATGATAATGATAAAAGGAGGAATCCCCCATTGTGTGAAACGGTGGAAGCTCCATGTCAGTCATCATAAATGGAAAATCGTCAGGTAATTTTATAAATTCATAGACAATATTCACAATCTGCAACCTTTACAATTTCATTTTCTAGACCTTGCTCTGTTGGTCCTGGTTGTCTATATAGCCAAGCCGTATTTCATAATTTTTATATTCAGTCGCCCGCATTATAGCAAACTTATTTATGTTATGTATGTTGAAATTACAAAAAAATAGTTTGCCGAATGCGTTTTGATAACACATACATTATACAACTTATTTCAAAACGCTATATTACCGCTTATTGTTTTATTCAAGTGTCCTACTTTGTTGATTTTTACATCTTCCGCTTCACATTCTCAATTAGCTTGTCCGCCGCGCTTTGCGATGATGCCCATGTTGAAAAAACAAGTCCTTCAGGTGAAAGCTCCTTGAAGTGGTCCTCGATCTCCTGGCAGCTCCAGTCGTAAATCCAAAGACCCTTGCCGGCTTTCTGGATTTTCTTTAGAAGGTCCATCCACTCGATGGTTCTTGGCTGGCCATCGCCGGGAACCCATTGAATCACATCAATATCTTTAATTGCCAGAATATCATCCAAATGACCAAGCGCCTCCTTGCCATCATAATGATAGACGCACCTGTCGAGATATGCCGCTTCCTCTTCAATCGCCGGTATAACAAACTCTCGTGCCTGCGAAGGGCTTATCATGCATGAAAAATCGCACTGTATAACTGCAAATCTGCCTGATGGCAGATAAGTGGGGGCCCAGCCCAGAGATCCTGTCTTCTCCATATTGCCGGCTTTGTAAGCCATTTCGAAAACTTCCGCGTATGTTTTACGCACATCATTTAAAACGCGATGCACTTCCTCGGGGCAGTCCATAAGGTCAAAACAAAGGTCCTGCGGTCCTCGTAGAGCGCTGAGTGCGTCCATGTTGCTGTGCAGATCCAGCATTCCGACGACAAATTCATCGTTTGCAAATTTAGCTGCATATTCCATAAATTTCTTGATTTTGTCAAAATACGAATCCTTGGATTTATCGAGTCTCACTTCAAAATCAGTCCAGTCGTCCACTATCTTATGAAGCCATGTAGTGTCGTACCCCTCTTTTGAGATAATCTCCCCGCCCAGGAATCCTGCGTACTGATCAGGTCCGAGTGTCAGAGTGGCGTAAGGTATTGCTTCACCGCCATAGTATGTTGTAGCAACTGATTTTCTGAATGATTCAAGAAAAGGGTCGTAATTCTTGGAAAGACATGCCATCGCTGAAATATTGTCGGTCTGCATATGTTGGTGAAAAGGAACTCCGTCCTTTGGTGATGAAACGCATATAATCGGCCTGTCTAGTACTTCCTTTTGCCAGAAAGCGTCCCAGTATGTTTTTTTACGATCGAAGTCAGCAATTTTCATTTTAGATATCCTCCATTAATTTGATTTCGGGAAAATACAAACTACGTGCAATTTTCTCATCAAATATTAATGTTACACCTGAAATTAAGAATAACCTACATCTTTTTTACGAGATATGCATTCTATTTTAAGATTTTTTGATAACAAGCATATTGTAACACAAAAGCCTGTAAACGTGCTTTTATTTTTTGCAATTTTTTGATAAAAATATTCTAGTGTTTCTATAAAATAATTTTTATATAATTCTCAGGAAAATTCAAGTTTTAACCTTCAAACCCTGTAAAATCAACGTTGTGTTTTTTCGTTATATGATCAAAGATATTCTGTACTTTCGCATTCAAAACAAGTTCAACGGGAAATGAGATTGTCTCAAGCATTTTGCACATTGTAGAAACCTCGCCTATATCCCAGGGACAATGCGCATCAGAGTTTATTACAACAGGGACTCCGAAATTCATGCATTCCGATGCAATTTCGAGGCACATATCCTGACCACCGCGTCTGACAAAAAACGAACTGTTATTCATCTCGACGAATTTGCCGTTTTCTTTGCATGCCTTGACGACTTCCCTTATATCAAATGGATAGTCCGGTGAATCCAAATGTCCCATCAAATCCACATGTGCATTATTAGTAGCCGCTATAAGTGTTTGTGTATGAATTGACCTGGTTGCCACAGGGAATGTGCTGTTGTGAAACGATGCTATGATCCATTCCAATTTAGTAATAATTTCATCGTTAGTATCGATATTTCCATAGATGTCAATTATATTCGCCTCTATTCCGCGAATGAGTGCAACACCGTTTACGAATCGAGGAAGGACCCGCATATTGTAAAAATGCCACGGGTGCGGTGAATCCGGCAAAGCAGGTCCGTGATCTGTTATTGCAAGCGCCAGAAGACCTTTCTTGCTGGCTTCCACTAAGTTTTCTGATATAGTCCCATATGCATGTGATGAGGCTATGCTGTGACAATGCAAGTCCGCCTCGATTTTGTAAATACTGTTCATTAATATAATTGCTCCTTAAAGAAAATTACTGCTATGCCCATTTTCATTATTAGACTTAATTTTTATTTCTTTTTCTTTTCTTACTTTACCACGAATGCTAGTGATAATAAACTGACAAATTGTCGATTTGTCACAATCCGGTCAAAATCCTCCAATCGCAATTCAAATTTTCTTACCACTTAGTAATTTGTTTTCAACGATTATGCTATCATTTCATTTTGAATCTATTTCAACTCTATCGTATATTCCGACTGAATCAATTGCGTATGGCTGAGCAAAGACTTTTTGATACTTATCCTAATTTTCGTCATTTTCGAAAATTATAAAATGATACTATAGTAATTACTGTCAACCCACTTCCACTATTGCAATACAAAATCTATTTATTTATAATGGCAGTTATGAGATTGGATCGCTTATTGGCAAATTCAGGATACGGGTCGCGGACCACCGTAAAAGAAATGATTCGCAAAGGCGAGGTAACTGTTGACGGTAAAATTGTAACCGACCAGGGACTTCATGTTGACGAGTCCGCAAAGAATACGATAGAAGTATCAGGAAGCTATGCAAAAACCCGAAAATATCTTCACTATATGCTTTATAAACCCACTGGGGTGATTACCGCCCTGGATGATAAAAGGCATGAGACAATTGCCAAGTTTATACCCGCCAATCTGCTAACCGCAGGAATTTTCCCTGTTGGCAGACTGGATATCGACACGACAGGTCTTTTGCTGCTGACCAACGACGGAACACTTTGTCACAGGCTTACAGGACCTAAATGGCATGTCGATAAGGAATACTACTTCGAATTATCAGGAAAATACCTTGATGACTCTGATGTGATAAAACTTGAAAATGGACTTGTACTTGCAGACGGCACCGTCTGTAAGCCCGCCAAGCTTGAAATTTTAGAGTCCTTTAGCGGTCTTCTGACAATTCGCGAGGGTAAATATCATCAGGTGAAGCGAATGATGAAGGATTTGGGCGGAACTGTAACAGTCCTCGAAAGACGACGGATGGGCGATATAGTTTTAGACACGTCCCTGGCACCCGGAGAAATCCGCGAACTTACCGAGGAAGAGATAGCTTCACTTTATGGTTCAACTGGAATGTAAAATTAGAAATTTTCTTATGGCTTGGCTGTCGGAGTTGGAATCGGAGTCGGTATAGGCGTTGGAGTGGCAGAAGGAATCAGAGTTACCTTGGGCAATATATTCTTGTTGTCGGCTATTAGCTTTCTTATGAATTCTCTTGCCTTTTCGGGTCTTTGCGACTTTATGCTGACTGTAATTATCTGGTCACGGCCCAGTATTCCGATTCCATTCAAAAATTGAGTTGTAGACAAGTCTATTCCGTATATTTTCGTAGGACCTGCAACGTCTTCACTGTCTTTAACCGCTGCAGTTGCACTTTTCAGCAAGAGACTCTTGCTCGCTTCATTTGAATTCAGCTCGTTATACAAATCATCAATAGCAACAAATGCTCCCATTCCTGCATATCTTTCAAAATTAGCTTTGTCAACTATTATAATGTCCTCGCCGGATACAGTTACCAGAATCATAGCTTTCTGAATATTTGCAGCACCATATTCCGATCCCCCGTCAGCGGTTAGATAGGCGGTTGCTATCTCAACCTTCTTGAATTCCGGAAATAATGTCTTTACGTAGTCTTCGGTTATCTCTGCTTCTGAGACATAAAAATCACCAACTGCGGCGATTTTAAAGTCAGCAGGTGTATTGGTTGCAATGCTGTATATCATATAAATTAAAAAAGCTGCCACGACGGCAATAACGCCGAATTTGAATTTGCCATAAAGCCAGATATTGCTCCACTCTTTCCTGGTCTTGCCAAATACAACATCCTTCATGCGGGGGTCTTCAGGTTCCTTCTCAACATGTCTTCCTGTTACAATGTTATAAGCCAGAGAAATCTCCTCAAGCTTCTCGTTATTCTGCTCAGCTCTGTAGCGCTTGACTAAAGTTGCATATCTGATTTCAATATCCGAATGCAATGAATCTTCTGTCATTCCCAATATGGTTAGCGCTTCTTTTCTATCAATCATTTCAGATTGCACCCCTTCCGATTGTCTATAACCGGTTTACTTGATAGGCTTCATTGTAGGGAACAAAAGAACATCCCTTATGCTTGCACTGTCAGTCAAAAGCATGATGAGTCTGTCGATTCCGATACCAAGGCCTCCCGTTGGCGGCATGGCATATTCCAGTGATTGACAGAAATCCTCATCAATCATATTGGCCTCTTCGTCACCTGCTTCGCGCTTTGCAAGCTGCATGGCAAACCGATCTCTCTGATCCACCGGGTCATTTAGTTCGGAATATGCATTGGCATATTCCCTGCCACCGATGAAAAGTTCAAATCTTTCAGTCAACTCCGGACTTCCCGGCTTTCTCTTGGTCAGAGGGGAGACTTCTATGGGATAATCACATACAAAAGTTGGCTGTATAAGGCTCTCCTCACAAAAAACCTCAAAAAACTTGTTTACTATGTCACCTTTGGTGGTTCCAGGATTAACCTCGATACCTTTTTCGCGGGCGATCACAGCAGCTTCGTCATCGTTTTTGATGGTGGCAAAATCCACTCCTGTGGTTTCTTTTATCAGGTCATACATTGACACTCTTCTGAAAGGAGGAGTAAGATTTATCTCCTGACCCTGGTAATTAATAATTGTTGAGTCATCATTAACCGCTTTGCAGCAGTGAGCTATCAGATTCTCGGTCAGAGTCATCATGCCTCTATAGTCTGTATAAGCCTGATATAATTCAATTGTAGTAAATTCAGGATTGTGCTTTACTGACATTCCTTCATTCCTGAAAAGTCTGCCCATCTCGTAAACACGCTCAAACCCGCCTACTATAAGCCTTTTAAGGTATAGCTCCGGCGCAATTCTCAGAAACATATCCATTCCCAGAGTGTTATGGTGGGTTATGAATGGCTTCGCAGCTGCGCCTCCGGCAATGGTGTTAAGAATCGGAGTGTCAACTTCAAGAAAGTCCATATTATCCAGATAGGATCTGACCGCTTTGATAATGGAACTCCTTTTGACAAAAGTCTGCTTGACTTCAGGATTGACAATCAAATCAAGGTAGCGCTGGCGGTATCTCGTATCAGTGTCTTTGAGACCGTGGAATTTCTCCGGTAAGGGTCTTAAGGATTTTGATAAAAGTGAATACTCTCTTGTCTGTACAGATATCTCACCTTTTTGTGTTCTGAACACAACGCCTTTAATGCCAACAATGTCGCCGGTATCAAGTTTTTGCCACTTCTCGTAGTTCTCTTCGCCCAAAGCATCAATCTTGGTAAAAAGTTGAATTTTACCTTTGGCGTCGTGCAAGTCACAAAAAGACACCTTGCCCATGCCTCTCTTGCTCATTATTCTTCCTGCAATCGAGACCTCTGCACCTTCAAGGGATTCAAAGTTGTCAATAATTTCCGTGCTGTATCTGTTTACTTCATATGTCACATGAATAAAAGGGTCGTTGCCCGATTTCTTCATTTCGTCCAGCTTGGCCAGTCTAATCCGCATCTGCTCGTGCATTTGTTCCTGGATTTGTTCTTGTGTCTGCTCCAGAATTTGATCGTTGTGATCCGTTGTCATCAGACAACCTCCTATTATAGTTTAATAGCTCAGTATGTCTGTAATGACTGAGCGGGTTTGCAAATATTTCGCTTATTTGGTTTTTTAGTCTATGGTTTCAAATAACTTCACAAAAATATCACTTGTATTATAACATCAGCGTCCTACTGTAGTATTTTTGTAAAACACCTCTGATTTTAGGCCTCGAATGGTTTTATGGCTTTGATATTTTCACTATTCTGTACTTCAATGTACCGGTAGGTGTCTTTACTTCAACAACCTGACCTTTCTTCTTGCCGACTATAGCGTTGCCGATAGGAGAATCTGTGGATATCTTGTTCTCGAAAATATTAGCTTCCTTCTCGCTTACAAGTGTGTAGTCATTGTCTTCGCCTGTCTCTTCGTCACGTATCTTGATCTTGGCACCGATTGTTACCTTGGTCTTGCTTATCTCATCCTCGTCTATCAGCTTGGAATTCTTTAATATTCCTTCGATGGCGATTATGCGGGCTTCGTTCTCGCCCTGTGCATTCTTTGCATCGTCATATTCTGAGTTTTCGGAAATATCTCCAAAAGAAAGCGCTTGCTTTATACGCTCTGCAATTTCTGTCCTGTTTTCGACTTTTCTCTTCTCGAGTTCCTCTTCAAGCTTGCGTATTCCCTCATAGGTCATTTCATAAACATTTTTTTCCGGCATATTATACCCCTTCCCATTCCTATAAAATCTCTGCTTTTATTTTTCTACATATTGAAATAATAATGTTACTGTTTCTGTCGAATATCAATTTTAATGGCCATTATAATAAAAACTCTTAAAACAATATCCTATGTGCTCTTGCATCAATTAACTCTGCACTCTGCCATCAATTAACTTTGCTTCAATATTAAACTACATTTTAGCATTTTTCGCAAGTAAAACCGTTCGGTAGCTTACTATTCATGCTGTTTTTGCCTTTTAATCGGTTGCTAATCGACTGGATAAAATGTAAATTCCAGATAAATCTCAAATAATAAAATATTACATTGGGCTAATTTATCCTGTCACTGTCCTTTGTGATAACATCATGCGCTCCGCCCTCGATAAGGCTTGTCGAAGAAACCACTACTAATCTTGCCTTGCGCTTGAGTTCATCTAAGTTGACAGATCCGCACGAGCAAAGGGTTGCTTTCATTTTCGAAAGGCTGACATCCAGATTGTCCTTGAGTTTGCCGGCGTAGGGCACATATGAGTCGACACCTTCTTCAAAAGCCATCTTCCCGGCAACACCACCGTCGTCGTATCTCTGCCAGTTCCTCGCTCTGTTGGACCCCTCGCCCCAATACTCCTTGACATAGGTTTTATTAACAAGCAGCTTGCGGGTGGGGCTTTCGTCAAATCTTGCAAAATATCTGCCAAGCATTAGAAAATCCGCTCCCATTGCAAGAGCAAGCGTCATGTGGTAGTCGTGGACAATGCCGCCGTCTGAACATATAGGTATATATATTCCGGTCTTTTCGTAGTATTCATCACGTGCCTTTGCTACTGCCATAACAGCAGACGCTTGGCCACAGCCGATTCCCTTCTGCTCTCTTGTAATGCAGATTGATCCGCCGCCTATTCCGACTTTTATGAAATCTGCTCCAGCCTCTGCAAGGTATAAAAAGCCTTCGGCGTCTACTACGTTTCCTGCGCCTACATATACGCCGGTCGGATATTGGGATTTTATCCAGTCTATCGTTTTCTTCTGCCATACACTGAATCCGTCAGATGAATCAATGCACATCACATCAACTCCTGCATCGATAAGTGCGGGAACTCTTTGCTCGTAGTCACGTGTGTTAATGCCCGCACCGGTCATGTAGCTTTTGTTTTCGTCAAGCAGCTCGGATGGATTCTCCTTGTGCTCGTCGTAGTCTTTGCGAAAAACCATTGATACAAGGTTCCCTTGTCTGTCGATAATCGGCAGCTGGTTTATCTTGTGATCCCAGATTATATCGTTCGCTTCCTGAAGAGTGGTTCCTTCATAAGCATATATAAGCTTGTCAAACGGCGTCATAAGTGTGGATATATTGGTGTCCACAGGTGTTCTGCTAAGTCTGTAGTCCCTGCTTGTAAGTATGCCCATAAGCTTGCCATTGGGGCTTCCGTCGTCTGTAACAGCTATTGTCGAGTGTCCGGTATTTATTTTTACTAAAAGCGCGTCAGAAAGTATTGAATCAACTTTCAGATTAGAATCGCTGATTACAAATCCGGACTTGTGCTTCTTGACCTTGCGCACCATGTCTGCCTGGCTCTCAATGGACTGCGATCCGAAAATAAAGGCAAGACCTCCGCATTTTGCGAGGGAGATTGCCATTTCGGACCCGGATACTGATTGCATTATAGCTGATACAAATGGTATGTTGATGGTTACCGGACTTTTCTCCTCACCTTTCCTGTATCTTATTACAGGAGTCTTGAGGTTAACCTTGTCAGGAACACATTGCTCGGTGGTCAAATTCGGTATCAAAAGATATTCGCTGAATGTTCTCGACGTCTCGTTAAATATTGTAGGCATTAAATTTTCCTCCAACCAGATATAATAATTTAGATTACATCATTGTCTTATGATTTTGAATATACCATTATACCCTTTTATATACCTAGAATTCAATACACTGGACAAATATCTTTTTCGCGTTTTTTTCGTATTTTTTTAGTGACTTTGCGCTTTTCTGAATTGAAAACTTAAGAGCCTTCAGAGGATGGGGTATCATTAGTAATAATGCATTAAGCAGGAGTAATTCACAAAATGTATTTATCTGGGGAAAGACTGTGGATTTCAATTGAATATCACGAATCTTTATACTCTGTAAATCCCGTATTTTTTTATTGTCTCGTTGACAGTATTGCTTGTGTTTTCGTCGCAAAACAAAGCCAGGCGGCCGCAATATGTCTCGGCGATAGCGCTTGTAATTATGGCTGACCCGCTTTTGATTGCAATCGGAATGTGGTTCATCATTGTGACCATTTGGAAATTTTCCATGACTTTGTCAAGGTTGAACCCAGCTGAATTCTCGTACAGGGTAAAATCAATCACAACGCAGTCCGGTTCGTTATCACAGGCGTCTACAAACTCGTCCGGTAAGTCATCGGGATCAGTGCATTTCACAAATTCAAATTTTGTCTCAGGTGTTATTGATATGCTCTCTCTAGAAGATGCTATCATATTGTTGACAGTCTTTGCTGTTTCATAGGCGTTTGTGAATTCTTCAGCGTTCACTAATCTTTCGTCACTAGGCAATTCTTCGGCTTTTATAGTTTCTTCTGCTTGTAATAAATCATTTCTTGTATTTATATTTTTATTTTTTCCAGTCAATGCTGCCGCAATACCATCTGCACAGCTGGTCAGCTCACTTATATGTTCCGGTGTCGTTCCACAGCAGCCACCTAGAATTGTGACCCCTTCGCTATAAAAATCCTTTGCAAATTCACCAAATTCCTCAGGCTGCATAGGGAAAACAGTTACGCCGTCAATTATCTCAGGCATGCCGGCATTGGGCTTTGCAATGATTGGTAGGTTAGTCATTTTTGATATCCCGGCGAGCAGTTCTGTCATTTCTTCAGGACCTGTAGAGCAGTTTGCACCGAAGGCGTCAATGCCAAGAGACTCAAGTGTTATAAGGCACTCTAATGGACGGTTGCCCATGAGTGTCTTGCCTTTGTCAAACGTCAGTGTGACCATAATAGGCAGGTCACTGATCTCCCTTATGGCAATAACTGCAATTCTTGCCTCGGCGAGGTCCATCATGGTTTCAATTACAAAAAGGTCGACTCCGCCATCCGCAAGACCTCTAGCCTGTTCCGTATATATACTTTTTAATTCTTTGACTTCCATGTCACCTGAAGGCTGCAGAAATCTTCCTGTCGGAGCCATATCACCTGCAACTAGAAATGTTTTATCCGGATTTTTGCTCCTGAATTCATCACGAACCGAGCAAGAGATTTCAGCTAGAGACTTGTTGGTCTCGTAAACCTTATCTTCTCCAATGCCATAATGACTGAGTTTCGGAAGATTAGCACCAAAAGTAAAAGCATACACAATATTGGATCCGGCCTCGTAGTATTCCCTTTGTATGTCTGCAAGCAGTATAGGGTTTTCCATGGCAAAAATATCCGGGCAGATACCTGAAGGCATGCCTCTTGACTGCATCAGTGTTCCTGATGCTCCGTCCAGAATAACAATATTGTTTTTACAGAATTCTCTAAATTCTTTCCGTTCCATTTCAAAATCTCCCCCTTATAAATACCAAAGAGGTATTGTTACGTTTTCCTTATACAATGCAACCGATAGTCATATATGCAAACTATACCGCCAAATTAGATTATACCGACTAATCTAGCATTGAATAATAGATTAGTCGGATTTTTATAAAATGTCAACTTTTTATCTCTGTATCAGATTTCCCTCATTCTTTTGATTGTTATGAAAATAGTATAAAAGGTCCATTATATATAAAATTACTAATAATTTTTATATTTGCAATTTATCTTGATTCTGACGACATAAAGTCATATAATTTGACATAGATTAATTTATCAATTCCATAAAAATTTATCAAGGAGGATTTCTTATGTCAACTCAATATTGTCAATCCTGTGGAAGCGCCTTGGACGCCGGTTCAACATTTTGCAGCAATTGCGGCAAATCAGCCATGGTAACTCCTGAACAGCCTTCACAACCCGCTCAGAATTCTTCACAGAGCTACTCCGCCCCATCATCAACTTACACTGCACCACAACCTCAGCCACAGCCGACTTACCAGACAGTTCCTCCCAATTATCAGACTGGTTATCAGGCAAGCACTCAGCAATCCCTTGCAATTGACAAGCCACTCTCGATTATGGATTACATTGTAATGTTCATTGTCATGTCGCTTCCACTGGTAGGTTTTATAATGACGCTGGTATGGGCTTTTGGTTCTGATACTAATACAAATAAGAAAAATTACTGCAGAGCCTATTTGATATTGGCACTGATTGGTATCGGACTGGTTATTCTGATGACGATTTTTTTCGGTGCACTTCTTATTCCGTTTTTCACGGAGTTGGCTTCATCAGGGGATTTATAAACGTATTAATACTTAGTTTGGAGGCATAATGGCAAAGGCAAAGACAGCATTTTTCTGTTCACAGTGCGGCCAGGAGACAAGTGGCTGGATGGGCAAGTGCCCGGGTTGCGACGCCTGGAATACGATAGTTGAAGAGAAGGTGGTTGTGACGCAGCCCAAGGCTCAGTCTGTGGCACGGGGATGGCTTGATTCGAGTGCTTCACTACAAAATCCGGAGGCTGTTATTTCACTATCGGAAGTGGATACCGCCAGTGAGCAAAGGTACACCACCAACATCGGAGAACTCGACCGTGTTCTTGGCGGCGGATTTGTTAAGGGTTCACTTGTCCTTGTTGGTGGCGACCCCGGAATAGGCAAATCAACTCTTTTGATGCAGGTTTGTGGCAAAAGCAGTTTTCAAGGCGACGTCCTGTATGTCACCGGTGAAGAATCCCCTCAACAGATAAGGCTCAGATCCGACAGACTTGGGATAGCTTCTGACAAGATAAAGATTTTCCCGCAGACCTCTTTTACCTTGCTAGCTGACGCTATTGCAAAGATTAGACCCAAAGTCGCTATTATCGATTCCATACAGACCATGTATTCCGATGACTTATCAGCTGCCCCCGGGAGCGTTTCACAGGTACGAGAGGTTACTTTCGGCCTGCTTAGGATAGCCAAGAGCCTTGGTACAACTATTGTTCTTGTAGGACATGTTACTAAGGACGGGGCTATTGCAGGTCCAAGGGTTTTGGAACACATGGTTGATACAGTGCTGTATTTTGAGGGCGAGAAGCAAAACACCTACAGAATTTTACGTGCTGTTAAGAACAGGTTCGGCGCAACAGACGAGATTGGTATTTTTGAAATGACCGACCATGGCCTGATGGATGTCAAAAACGCTTCAGCAGCTATGCTTGAGGGACGGCCGATAGGTGTCCCCGGTACCGTTGTAACGGCTTGCATGGAGGGAACCAGACCGATTCTTATAGAAATTCAAGCTCTGCTAAACGGTTCGGCATATGCTACAGCACAGAGGATGACGCAGGGGCTTGACCGCGGCAGGGTAAGCATGCTTTTAGCGGTTCTCGAGAAGCAGCTGTCAATCGGATTGTATAACATGGATGCATTTATAAATGTCATAGGTGGTATCAAGTCAGATGAGACCGCTGTAGATCTTGCCATTTTGGCCGCAGTCATATCATGTGTAAGAAGCAAGCCGGTAAGGCAGGGTGTTATCATATTCGGAGAAGTAGGTCTTACAGGGGAGATACGTCCTGTTACGGCAATCGAAAGGCGTCTTACAGAGGCTAAGCGCATGGGGTTCGACTCTTGTATTTTGCCCGGCGGATCCAAGAAGACTGTCGACAAGATTTTCAAAAGCGAAACCCTGGATTTACTTTATGTGGATAATCTGGGCGAAATGATTGATGTGCTCTTTTAGAAGGCAGGTGTAAAAGCAAATGGTATGCGCAATTGTCCCTGCAGCAGGGCAGAGTTCGAGAATGAAGTCATCCATTAACAAACAGTTTATTGAGTTGCGTGGAGTTCCTGTTATCATAAGGACTCTTCTTGCATTTGAGCAATCACCTCTGATAGACAGTATCGTAGTGGTAACAAGAGATTCAGAGCGCGAAGAGCTGAGTCTTCTTTGTACCAAATATAATATTAAAAAGCTCATTGGAATAGCTTACGGCGGCGACACCCGACAGGATTCTGTCAGAAATGCACTGGAGTTTCTTGCGAATATTCAGAGCAGAAGGAGGCATTTTTTCACTGAGGCTGTAAATGAAATGCATGGCAGCGAGGCACAGAATAATTTAAATATTGCCGGTTCCAAAGGAACTTTTGAGAGTAAAAATAACAGATTGAATTTATCAAAACCAAATGATATTCCATCAACCCCATTTAACCCTGAAAACTGTTATGTTCTAATCCACGACGGAGCAAGGCCTTTTGTTTCCGAAGATATAATCAAACGCTGTGTCGATACGGTTCTCAAACACAAAGCATGCGGAGTCGGAGTTCCAGTAAAGGATACAATCAAAAAGGTCTCTTCAGATTTGAAAATTTTAGAAACATTGCCTCGTGAAAACCTTTGGGCTATCCAGACCCCTCAAGCCTTTCATTTTCCCCTTATATCGAAACTGCACGAAATGGCGTACGATGAAAGGCTGCAATTCACTGATGATACATCATTGGCAGAACATTATGGCAAAGACGCTTTCATGATTGAAGGCGATTACCGAAATATCAAGATTACAACCCCCGATGATTTGCTGTTAGGAGAAATGATATTAAACAAAGGTAAAACTTAAATTTTACCTCTATGAAAAATCTGCTTACAAAGTTATTGTACGAAAATTTTAGGATGCAGGAAAATTTTCGTTAGGCCAGGAGGAGCAAAATTCAAATGAGAGGCGCAAAGAACTAAAACTTCGTTTTAGTTCTCTTGAAAATCTGCCGTTAGCAGATTTTCTTCTGCAATTCTTAACATGAAAAATTGCAAGGAGAATCTTATTTAATAAGATTCTCCAAGAGCGATAAAACTAGTTTTATCGCTTTACGACGCGGCATAACGGGAATTTAACGCATCCGACCCGTTAATTTTCTGATGGTTCTCGGTATGGCATCCTTCGAATTACCCCACGGCTTGTCCTCGTTCATATAGTCGAATTTCTGTGTAAACCATAAAAGCTCGGCCTGAAGAGTTTTCATAGATGAATTTTCGAGAGTTGAAAGCTTTTCGATAAATTCCGATGCTTCATTTTGTGACAGATATTTAGCAGCCCCTCTTAAAAGCAATGCCAGATGAGGAAGGCAAAATCCGTTGCTGTTGTCGAATTTTTCACGGAAGGCCTTATCTTCGAAATACTGCCATAAAATTACATCGATATATCTGTCCATTGTATATTCAAGTCTGTCGCAAAGTACGCACCTGTCAGCCTGTGCTTCGATTTTCTCCGCAATGTCTGTGAGAGTGCTCTTATAATCACTCTTCAGCGAAAGAAACCCACCCTTGTTCTTGGAAACACGGGCTTTCTTAAGATTTTTCTCCGTAGTTTCGCACATCTCTACAAGGTGTGTGTGAAGCATCAATCCAAGTGCAAGTCTGTTCTCCTGCCTGTTGTACATAGCGGCTAGATGTTCACGGCAAAAGCCCTTTGTGTTGGTTGAAATCCTTACATCAGGCTCCATCATCGACGGGCCCATGAAATATGCCAGCAAGTCATTGGTTGTCTTGTTCTCCATCTCGCAAACAGGGCATTCACAAGGTGTGTTGAATGCATCATTTACTGGAATGGTATAAATTCTTTCTTTCATCGGTTCCTCCGGTCTTTTCGTCTTTTATTTTATAAAAAAGCAATATTGGCATAATTTTACTTAAATCATTGGTATAAGTGCACCCATGTGATTTGCTTGTAAATTGGTATAGTAGAATTTTAGAGCCTCGCCATTACAATTGGTAATATACCTCTCAAAGTGTTCAGAGTAAGTCATTATTATTTATTTTTATGAGACATATACTATGGAAAAATCTATTATTAGTGCTAAAATGGATTATACCATTAATGAAAAAGAAAGTGTAGATTGATATGAACATAAAGGGTTTCAATGTTTTAGAAGAAAAAGATAAAATCACCGGTCAAAACAAGATAACAGTGCTTGATGTAAGCGACTTGTCTCCGTTGGGGTTTGACATAAAAGGTACATTTGAAAGCGGTCAGTGCTTCCGTTGGAAATCTTGCGGTGACGGCTCATATAACGGAATAGTCAGAGGCAGGGCTGTTAATGTATCACTTCAGAACGACCGACATCTTGTCATTAATAATTCCACATCCTCGGATTTCGAGAACATCTGGTACAATTACTTTGATCTGTCTACCGATTACGCACCCATTATCAAAGCAGTTGACAAGGATGAGTTCATGCACACTTGTGTGAATCACTCTGCAGGTGCGAGGATGCTTGTCCAGGATTTTGAGGAGACGCTGTTTTCCTATATCTTGTCCGCTCAGAACAACATTCCGCGGATAAAAGGACTTGTAGAAAATCTTTGTCGTTTATATGGTGATGTAATTTATGAAGGTAATTGTGAATATTCTGGTAATTCAAGCAATTCAATGTCATCAGTTTCTACAAATTCTGATAGCATAGCTGTTTCAAACGAGATGTCTGGTGAATCTTATAGCAGATCTAAAATTCTCGGTTACTCCTTCCCGTCTGCAGAGAAGCTGTCAAAGGATTTCTGTAAAATCGATTGTAGAGTTTGCAGTTCAGCCAATCTCTGCGAAAGTCCTTTTGCAGGATATAGATGCCCATATATTAAGAGAACAGCTAAAATGATAGCTAATCACGAAATTGTTTTAAATTTTGAATCCCTTTCCGCTATGGATTCCGAGGCAGCAAGAAAGGAACTTTGCAGATTCAGCGGTGTAGGAGAAAAGGTGGCGGATTGTGTGCTTCTTTACAGCGGTATCCGCAAGGACCTCTGCCCGATTGACACATGGGTCGAGAAGACCATTAAAGAAAGATATTTAGACGAAAATGCGACGAAAAAGGACATTCGCAAATTCACCGAGTCATATTTCGGGAATTATGCTGGATATGCCCAGTTGTGGTTTTTTTACTTTGCCAGGAACAACTAAATAACAAAATTGTTCACCAATTTTGTAAGTATTTGATCTGCTAGTATAATTGGAAAATTTTTTTTATTAAGAGAAATTGTGTTTACACTTGCAGTTATCAGGTTTTGCTTTGTGCCACTGTTGTATTACGAATCAGACGTTTGGCTTTAACATTGGTAAGCATGATGTTGATTGAAGTAATATCCTCGATTCCGCTGCTCACTTCATTTTGTGCCGCTTGGAGTACATCCTGTGCATTATAACCGTAATACAACGACAATTCCATATATAGCACGTTGCCATAACTTTGTTTTTCTATTTGAAATTTAAGAAGCTCAGCCACACCAGGGACTTTTCTTTTAAGTATAATCCTTACTATGTCAGCCATGGCTTCATCGGATATGGAGTACGATCCCAGTGTTGAAAATGTCGGTCGAACAACAGTTCTTTCAAAATCCGATGCCATAAGACCGCTATTCTGATTTTTGTCACGCCTTCGGAGAAGTCTGTTCAAAGGGTCGGAGAAATATCCAGAAAATTCATGCTTTATCTCCATGCTTGGAACAGGAATTGTGTGTTGGCCTTGAGTAGAACGAAAAAACACCGCCGTCCTTCTCTCCTCTTCGGTGGTCACATCTTCTATCCTAACTACTTGAGCAGGTCTGTTAAGCCATAGATTATCGCATATCTTCTCGAGCATGCCATCTGAAGTGCCTAGTATCATTAGCTTGTCCGGTAGGTGTTCACCTAGTGCTCTTCGCATACCCTCAGCTCTGTTTTCGTCTACATATAGAGCCTGTCTTACTGATTCCAGCTTGGATTTGGCACGCTTTGCAGAAAGACCTGCTACAACTCTTCCGCCATTTATTAAAAGACCATCATCTATTATATATGAGATATCCATATCCTTTGCGATTCGTATTGCTCTTGTACTTTTCCCCGTGCCGCTGGAGCCTATGAAAGCAATAACTTCAATAAGACTGAGAGCCTCTTTTATCTGCTCCTTAGCCCTTTCAATGTCAGCCTGGTTACGTTCATTATGACTTTTGCCAACCGCTCCTGTGAATTTTGAGAACGCATCCCGCAAATCTATTAGTTTTTTTACTTTGTCTATATCATTGGCCTTGTCTGTTTCTTTTACTTTGTACGTGTATTTAACAGGTTCCTTTTCTGCCCAGACACCTGTTTTGTCTGCTAAAGTATCATTGCCATTTTTAATTGCTGCCTCTTCAGGCACGCTAATAGAATCCTGAACATTTCGTTTTTCGGGAGTATTGTTTTTTGCCAATCTAATAAGGTTTAAGAATTTCCAAAACTTCCGTCTAGGCATTTTGTCTTACCCTGTTTCTAATTCTCAAAGTTATGAAAAACATCCTGGACATCTTCATGATCTTCAAGCATATCAATCAGTTTCTCTACCTTAAGGCTGCTATCTTCATCACTTACCTCAACCCACACATTCGGTATCAGTCCCTTTGACGAGTCGAGAAACTCATAGCCTTTAAGCTCCAAGGCATCTTTGACTGAATAATAATCATCTGGAGCGGTTATTATTTCGTAGACCTCGTCTTCTTCAGAAAAGTCCTCGGCTCCGCATTCCAGTGAATCCATCATTACCTTTTCGTCGTCTTCATAATCCTCTTTGGATATAATGATAGTGCCCTTGTTCTCAAACATAAAAGAAACGCATCCGGTTGTCCCTAGGTTGCCGCCATTTTTGTCGAATATATGCCTGACATCGGCAGCAGTTCTGTTTCGGTTGTCGCTTAACGCCTTGACAATCACTGCAACGCCTCCAGGTCCATAGCCCTCATACCATATCTCTTCGAAATTATCGGCTTCGGTCTCACCCGCAGCTTTCTTAATGCTTCGATTAATATTATCATTAGGCATGTTTACCGCTTTTGCTTTAGCTATTATATCCTTTAATCTCGAATTGCCTGCAGGATCGGCTCCGCCTTCCCTTACCGCTATTGATATTTCACGTCCGAGTTTGGTAAAAATCGCACCACGCTGAGCATCTGCCTTTCCTTTTCTGTTTTTGATATTTGACCACTTTGAATGACCTGACATTTGAAATCCTCCACTTTTTTGTTAATTGTAGTTTTATTCTATATTATATCCTATTAATTAACAAGACACCTGAATTTTTTTGCAATTTATTAATAATTTGCATTAGAGTTTTTATTGTTTCACTTTACTAATTATTAATTCTCTTGAGTATCTATGATAATTATGATATTATTATGATAATAATTAGCACAGGAGGTATTTATCAATGCCACAAATTAGGCCAATTTCCGATTTACGAAATAATTTTACTGATATTTCAAAGACAGTTCACGAGATGACAGAACCACTTTATTTGACTAAAAATGGTTATGGTGACATGGTAGTTATGAGCGTTGAAGCATTCGAAAAATTAATTCTTGACAACGAAATTTACATCAAGCTTAAAGAAGCAGAGTTTGAAGCAAATGCAACATCTATCCGCTACTCTGCTGAGGATGTCTTTGATGAATTACGTTCCGGTCTTCTAATAAAAAATAGCGACAAATAAATATTCAAAGCTTGTCTGTGACATATTTCTTTGTTTATTTTTTATATTCACAGTCAAAACTTGAATAATTCGGAGGATTTTTACTTGAAGAAGATAGTTTTTTTGCCTATTGCCAAAAAAGATTTGCAAGAGATAATATCATATATTTCTAACGACCTAAATGCCCCTATAGCAGCGTTAAGCCTTGTCGACGCTTTATATGAAAGCATATCCAAACTATCAGAATTCCCTACTATGTATAGAGAGTACTATGCCTCAAGACCACTAATTGATAAATATCGTATAATTTCTGTAAAAAACTATATAGTTTTATATATAGTAAAAGATAATGAAGTAGAAATAAGAAGGATTATATATGCGAAAATGGATTATGATAAGCTGATATAATTCCTTTATATGAATCTCATGTGCCAAGAAGCCCTGCATTATATGTTTGGAGGAATACAACTCTTTTAGTTAGTCGAGGTAAAACATTTCCTTCAGATCAGCACTAACCGGCGAATTATCTGGATTAGTCTCCATTATATCACCCATCATAGCCCACCATCTCTTTACAACTTCGGTTTCAGGTAGCAGGTCAGCGCTGTTGTGGTCTTTGACATGCTGAAAAGCAAACAGTATATTAGTCTCTTCATCCAGGTAAATAGAATAATCCGAAATTCCAGCTTCCTCGATTACTTTAACAAGTTCCGGCCAGATCTCGTCATGCCTTTTCTTGTATTCTTCAGCGCATCCGTCTTTCAGTTTCATTTTAAATGCTTTTCTCATCATAAAAATTTACCCCTTCTTAATTTTCTTTAATTTGAAATTCAATAGCAAATTCAAGGGAACTATACGGCGCGATTTTTTTTAGTGTTCCATTTTTGCGCTCATCAACACGCCCTTTGGTATAGTTGTTCGAAGGTTCGAGACCCAATGCGTAATCACCTGATGCCATTGATTTCCAATGTGCAAGAACCGGGAGTGTATCAAGTGAATAGCTAAGTTCCACCGCCATACAAAGGTGTGGATTCACGACTTTTACGTGTCCATTGCCTGCTGCATCTCCTTTTTGAATGTGGAAAAATACCTGTTCCTTATAGTCATCTATCGGCGCAGATATTTCTGTATAACTGTCCATTCCCTTTTGGGCATCATCAGTTCGAGGTATTACTTTGTCCTGCGCTTCAAATTCTACTTTACAACCCTCCTGCAAAAACGGAAAACCAAAGTTGCAATGGTATAGCAGCATGATTTCCTCTTCCCTTACCGACTCGTTTTCGAGAGTGTCATTGATCTGAACCCTTGATTCCGATGTAAAAATCGTTATTTTCCTGGTCAATTTGAGTTGATTACCAAACAGTGCTGTTTCATGCATGACTCCTGATATTTCAATTATTTCCTTGGTTTTCCATTGTATCGAAACCCCTTGAGCGCCAATTGTGTTGATGCGCCCATGAATCGGGTGATATTCACCGTTTTCGTCACGGCATGATGGCCCGGCGTTCCTAAGTCCACATGTTGTCAACAGTCCCCCGGTAAAATATCGAAGAAATTCGTCCTCATGAGTATTGACTTCTGCTTTTCCTGTTATGCCATTCTTGGTTAAAAGACCGATGTTTACACCCTTGTATCTTGCAACCGCGATATCAAGTCCCCTGTCAATCATTATTAAAAGTTCAAGTCCGCCCGAGCAAATAACCTCGATCGCCTCAGCACCTTTGGCCTTTCCCTCAAGAAATTGGATTCGTCTAGCGGAGTTTACCGTTTCTATAGTGTTTGCGTATTTCATTATCGTCTTTTCATCATAAGATTTATCAAGTATTTTCATATGGTCTCCTTTTCGGGTAGCTGAAAATCTGCAATATCTGATAGCTTGGATTGTACAAAAATATGTAACACAGCAATTATATCTTTTTTTATATCTACAGACAATGCTGATTTTATTCAGCCCTATATCTTATACCACATTTCGAGGTATGCCCTAACCATCCTCTTCATTTCGTTAAAAACAATATCCTGCCGGTAAATGGTTGTAAAATTACTGAGCGATGCCGAATTGGACGTGTCGAATTTCGATGCGTCCGCTGTCAAAAAGCCTTCCTGCTGTAATTTCTCTACTGTTTTGCCACCGCCGACTGCAACAGCGTTTTTTACCATGTCTTCGAGAAGTACCGGAGAGGCGTCGCGTTCAAGTGCAGTCCAGATATTCACTTTGCAGATTCCGTCATGATACAGATGGGCGACCTGACTGTTCGGAACAGAAGACGTGCCATGCAGTACGATGTTGGCGCCGATTTCTTTTTTAATAGCAAGCGCAGCCTCACTTAAGTATACCAGGTCTTTGCCGGATGCGCGGTGTTCGGTACCAAGATTTGCTACGATAAGGTCAACCCCTGTCTCCTCAAAGTATCTTTTTGCATTTTCTGGTGTGGTTATCGCGTTATGCAAAAGTCCAGTTGCATCGAAAATTTCATCGCAGGCGCCTTCTACAAGGATTTTGCCTTTCATTTTTGCTACATAATCCCGGGTCTTTCTAATATTCTCTTCAAACGGAAGTGTTGATGCGTCATACATGATTGATGAATATGGTGACAGGTCCCATTCAAGGAGTTCTCTGTCATCATCGTGTTGAACATGGTCAAGATGAAGCATGACATGGAGATCTTTATATAATTCTTCCTGTTCTGCCAATATACAGACATCCGATGTGAATAGCTTAAGTCCAGTATCCCATTTTCTCGTGTGAGTGTAAAATTTGGCCTGGGAACGGTGGTCGTATTGCACAGTGATGGCAATCGTGACTGGAAGGTCTTTGACTCCGATTTCGTCGCCGTATTCCTTGGTTGCACTGAGTATCGCTTCTGTGGTGGTCAGGTTTTCCGAACAAAAACACGGAATCACCCATCCTCTTGCCGCAGCTTTGTTGTACTCTTGTCTTACGTCTTCAAATTTTCTGATTATTGCCATCTCTTTTTCCTCCTGATAAAAATGAATTCATTTTTTTGTAAGAAATCTTTGCTTTTGGTTTACCTACAACAAATTACGTTTTGAATCAAAATTTATACCAGACATTATAGCAAAACGCATTTGGCAAATTATTTGATTGTCTTTAAAGCCATATAACAAATTAGTTTGCTATTATATTATAAATATTTAGCGTCTATTTTTGGATATTCCAAATTTTATATTGACATTGTGTATCGATACACATTA